>JAEUQO010000147.1 GCA_016789605.1 Acidobacteriota bacterium | reverse complement strand
CGTTTGCGGCAATCGCTGGGCGATGCCGAAGGTCGTTTTATTCGTTCCGTGCGCGGCATCGGCTATCAGTGGAATGAACAGGGAGAATAACTGGTCAGAGAGCCAGTCACCGAGAAGGAAGGTAACCGTTCATGAGCAATGCAAAATTTCAAAATGCCTTGGCAAGGCGTTCCCAGCCGACGCCGCCGATCTGGCTGATGCGTCAGGCCGGTCGTTATCATCAGCATTATCAAAATCTGCGGCGGCAACATTCGTTCGTAGAGCTTTGCAAGCTGCCCAATGTCGCTGCCGAAGTCGCGCTTGGCCCGGTGCAGGATTTCGGTTTTGACGCAGCCATTCTTTTTAGCGATTTGTTGTTTCCGCTCGAAGCGTTCGGCATGGGCTTGGAATACACGGACGCAGGCCCGCAACTGGCTTGGCGGTTGAGCAACGAAACGTTTGGCCAATTGCGAGACGTCGAAGAGGCTTGGCCGCATTTGCACTTTCAGGGCGAAGCCGTCAAAGCCACGCGCACACTCTTGCCCGCTGACCGCAGCTTGCTTGGTTTTGTGGGCGGTCCGTGGACGTTGTTTACCTATGCCGTCGAAGGCAAACACAGCGGCACCTTGATTCCCAGCAAAACCAAATTGGCGCTGTTTGCCAGATTTTGCGACCGCTTGTTGCCGCTGCTGGCGCGCAACATCAACCAGCAATTGGCAAGCGGCGCTGAAATCGTAATGATCTTTGACACGGCGGCTGGCGAATTGTCGCCGGAAGTTTTTGCCGTAGAAGTCGTGCCGCAATTGGAACGGCTGGTCAGCCTCTGTGAACGCGCGCCGGGCTATTATTCCAAGGGAACACAGCCCGCGCATTTGCGCCACGCGCTTTTTACCGAAGGCGCGCTGGCAGGCATCGGCGTGGATTACCGCTGGGATTTGCGTGAAGCGCTGGCGATGTTTCCGCACGGGTTTGTGCAAGGCAATTTCGATCCGGCGCTGTTGCATCTGGAGCGCGACGAACTGGCGCTGCGCTTGCGACGTTATCTCGAAGCGTTGCGCACGCAAAACCGTGATGGCTGGGTGTGTGGGTTAGGACACGGCGTGCTGCCCGCAACGCCGGAAGAGAATGTTCGTTTGTTCGTTCAACTTGTACGGGAAGTGATGTCATGACCGATCTATTTTCCAAATACGATGTGCCTGCGCCACGGTACACCAGTTATCCGACCGTGCCGTTCTGGAGCGATCCGCCCACGACCGCACAATGGCTTGATGCCTTAAACGCCGGACTGGCCGAAGACGCCATGACCTGGTCGCTCTATTTGCACCTGCCATTTTGCGAAACGCTGTGCACCTATTGCGCCTGCAACACGGTCATCACGCGCGACCACGGACGCGAAGAAGGCTATGTGGATTTGCTCGCGCGCGAATGGGCGGCTTATCGCGCGGCGGCACCAGCCTTGTCGCAACGTCCGTTGCGACAGTTGCACCTGGGCGGCGGCACACCGACGTTCTTTTCGCCAGACAATTTGCGCCGCATTCTGACGCCGATGCTTGACGCGACCGTACGCGATGAAGCGAGCTTCGATGCCTCTATCGAAGTTGACCCGCGCCGTACAACCCACGCGCATCTGGAAGCCTTGTATGAATTGGGCTTCACGAGAATCTCGCTGGGCGTGCAGGATTTCGACCCGCAGGTGCAGCAGATCGTCAATCGCTTGCAACCGTTCGAGCAAACCGCGCAAGTCACGCACGAAGCCCGCGCCCTGGGTTACAACTCGGTCAACTTCGATCTGATTTACGGCCTGCCCAAACAGACCAAAGCGAGCATTGAACTGACGGCGCAAAAGACAATCGAATTGCGCCCGGATCGCATCGCGCTTTATAGCTTCGCGCTGGTGCCCTGGATCAAGCCGACGCAACGCAGCTACAAAGACGAAGACTTGCCCAAAGCGGGCGAAAAACGCGCGCTGTATGAATTGGCGCGTGATTTGTTGTTGGGCGCAGGTTACCTCGAAATCGGCATGGATCATTTTGCCTTGCCGCACGACACGCTGGCCGAAGCGCAAGAGAATCACACCTTGCATCGCAACTTTATGGGTTACACCGAATTGCGCACGCAGGTTCTGTTAGGACTGGGCGTCAGCGCAATTTCTGAAACGCCGACCTGCTTCCATCAAAACGAAAAGACCTTTCCGATTTACGAGCGGCGCTTGCAACAAGGCGAATTGCCGACCTTGCGCGGCCATTTGCTGAACGCAGAAGACCGCCAGCTGCGCGAACAGATTCTGGTGTTCATGACACAGCTTGAAGTCAAACTGACGCCGGAACAGCAAGCCGACGCGCCAGAGTTTTTGGCGTCGTTAATCGAAGATGGTTTGGTCCAATTGCACGGCGACAAATTGCGACTGACGGAACACGGACTTCCCTTCTTGCGCAATGCGTGCATGTTTTTCGATCAACGGTTGCGCCGCCAACAACCACAGGCGCGCACTTTTTCCCAGGCAATGTAACGTCTGATGCTGCCCCTTACGAAACCAACCGTTACCGTCGTCGGCGCGGGCTTTTCGGGATTGACCACCGCGTACTATCTGGTCAAAGCGGGCGCTCGCGTCTGCCTCATCGAACGCAATGATCGCCCGGGTGGCTTGCTTGGTACCTTGCGCACCGAACACGGATTGGTCGAAACCGCCGCCAACGGCATTCTCAATTCGGCACGTCTTGAAGCCCTGTGCGCGGATGTCGGCGCACGCTTGATCGCGCCGCGTTCCGGCGCCAGCGCCCGTTACATCTGGCGCGGAAAGCCACGACGCTGGCCACTTAAAGCGGGCGAATCCATACGCGTACTTACCGGCTTGCTAAGCAATGCGACGGCGTTACGAGGCAAGCCGCAAGAAACTATCGTCGGCTGGGGACAACGCGTGCTTGGCAACGGCGCGACGCGATTTGCGCTTGTTCCGGCACTCAGCGGCATTTACGCCGGAGACGAACAGCGACTCAGCGCCGGATTGATTTTTGCGCGCCGCACACCTGATCCCGTCAATCAACAAAAACCTCAACAACGCGGCACCGTCGCGCCTGCCCAAGGC
>JAEUQO010000130.1 GCA_016789605.1 Acidobacteriota bacterium | reverse complement strand
CCACTGTCAGAACCCGGTCTTTTCCGTGCTTGAAATGGCGGACAAAGCCGTTTTTGATTTGCCCGATGAAATCTCTGGCCGCCTCTTCGTAGTCGTCATAGCCCTGGTAGTGAAAGCCGATGGAGTCTGATAGCTGCGTGTCGCGGAAGAAGATCGTGAGCGACGAATCCTCTACCAATGCGTGGTATGGCTGGCACAGCACATCTGGATTATCGGCGTCATAGCCCCATTGCCCTGAGCGCGCGAGCACACCGCGATCTGTTGCCAGCCAGCGCACATTCTTTCTGCCAAAGCAGGGAATAACTGACTGGCTCACCGCGCCTTCAGGCGGCCACATTCCACGCAGCGACTGAGCAAAGCGGCTCCCGTACCATTCGATTGCCAGCCTGACTTGCGCCTCGGCGTCTTCGGGGTAGGCGAAGCGCACAGGATGCGTTGCGCCAGGCCGGTCAATCGTCGCGCGGTCCGTATCAATCAGCAGGGGCAGAATCGGATGAAAGAAGGGTGACGTGGAAACTTCAATCTGTTCTTGAGCTTGCAATTGACGGTGGAGAGGGAGGACGGCGCGCATCAGTTTGTATTGCTCTTCAACCATTGCTTCGATGTCGGCCACGTTGTAATTGCGCCCTTGTTCGACGAAGCGGCGCACGGAAGCCGTTTCACCTGTAACCAGTTTTACTTCGCTTTCACGAAACTCCCTGCCGAACCAGGCGAGATTGAACCACATCTGCAAATCCCGCAGGTCTTGCATTGTAAATTCGCGCCCTTCCCGGCGTTGCAGGAACAAATCGCTGTAACGAGGATGCGTGGCGATCTGGTGATGCCAGTGCGCCTCAAAGAAGTTTTCCAAAATGAACTTGCGCTCGGCTGCTACCAGGGCTTCCGCCGGTTTCAAGGTCAGGTCCAGCGCGCGATCAGTTGCGCCCCGCTCGGTGTAGTCCTCAATCTGCCAGATCAGCGAGGGCGTGAGATTGATCGTCAGATGGACGCCCGGATGCGCGGCCACCAACGCGGCCATCGAGTAATAGTCGCGGAGCGCATGCAGTCTCACCCAAGGATATAAGTAGCTTCCTGTCTGTGTCGGATGAGCGATGTTTTTATAAACCGGCTGATGCTGATGCCAGAGTAATGCCAGATAAATTTTCGGGCCGACGGTAAAGCTTGTGGTGATCGCTGTCGCCACTCCACCCCGGCCTTGGCCTCGAACAGAGTAGGTCACTACATCGCCTTCAACAAAAGGGCCGAAGCTGACCTGCCAATAACTGTTCGTGTCGCTGTTCCTTTGCCAGAGGGCATCAATCCGATCAGCCTCCGGCGAACCGTCCTGGCGTATGATGGAGTATTCGACCCAGACGGACTGTCCCTCTTCGACCGGCCAGGAACCGATGTGCAGGGTAACTATCTCGCCGGAACTGACTCGGTGAGGTTGACGCGGAGCATCTGTTGAAAGGTGCCAGAGAATCATGGTGGTTACTCAAACAGGAAAACTTTAGGCCGGCAATTCACGACAGATACGCATTGGTGACGTACTGCTGCACCATGCGATGCGTATTGAAATAGGAAGCATTCAGCGCAATCGCCTGCCGCATCACATCCAGCCAACGCTGGCGCTGTTGATAGAAGAGCGGCGCAACCACGTTCTCCAATTTCTGGTACAAATCTTCGGCATCGCGCCGGTTGACGGAATCGGCATCCGCCGCTCCCGCCTTCTGCTTGCCAATCGCCCAACCTGTCTGACCCTCAATACAACCTTCGATCCACCAGCCGTCCAGCGTGCTGAAGCTTGGCACACCGTTGTGCGCCGCCTTCATGCCGGAAGTGCCTGACGCTTCGAGCGGGCGCTGCGGCGTGTTGAGCCAGAGGTCAACGCCGGAAACAATCAGCCGCGCTAAATCCAGGTCGTAATTTTCCAGATAGACAATCGGAATCTGATCGCCCGTCTGACGCGCGACCGCCACGATACGCCGAATCAGTTCCTTGCCTCCGTCATCTCGCGGATGCGCTTTGCCGGCAAAGACGAATTGCAAGGGGTATCCACGCCTTACCATGTCCAGCAGACGTTGGACGTCGGAGAAAACCAGATCAGCGCGCTTGTACTGTGTGGCGCGGCGGGCAAAGCCAATCGTCAAGGCATCGGCTGGGAGCAGAATTCCTGTTTGCTCTTTGACCAGCGCGAGCAGCCGAGTTTTGGCTTCGCTGTGTGCCGCCCAGATTTCATCTTTGGGAAGACTGATGGCCTGTCGCAACATCGCCGGGTCATTGGCCCAGCCTGGAATATGGCGATCATAGAGCGCCTTGAAGCTATCGCACGTCCACGTCCAGGAATGCACGCCGTTGGTGATGTGGTTGATGGGGTATCCCGGAAACATCTCGCGCGAGACTTCTTCGTGACGCTTCGCCACTCCGTTGACATAGCGGCTGAGATTGAGCGCCAGCAGCGTCATATTCAACCGATCCTCGCCGCCAAGCATTTTCAGGACGTCGAGGGGCACGACCTGACCCAGCACACCTTCCACCAGGTCATACTCGAACTTGTCGTGGCCCGCAGGCACAGGCGTGTGAGTGGTGAAAACGCACTGGTTTCTTACACGTTCGAATTCCCACTCGGCGGATGGCAATTCTTTCTGTTCTCCCAGGATTTCAAGTACGAGCAGGCTGGCGTGCCCCTCGTTCATGTGGAATTTTTCGACGCCGCTGTACCCCAAAGCGCGCAGCATCCTGACCCCGCCGATGCCTAACAGCACTTCCTGCGCCAGCCGGTACCGTTGATCACCGCCGTAAAGATAATCTGTCAGCCGACGATCATCTTCCGCGTTTCCCTCGACATCAGTATCAAGCAGAACCAGCGGCACAACGTAGCCGCCCAAGCCGATGATGTTGTACTGCCAGGCACGCACCTGTACATCTCTCCCCTCAATCTTCACCTGCGCTGTCTCAGTCAGAGGCTGAAGGAAGTGCGCCGGATTCCACTCGACCGGCCATTCCTGTTGCCCGCCCCACTGGTCAAACTTTTGGTCGAAGTAGCCCTTGCGAAAGAGCAGGCTCACGCCCACCACCGGCACGCGAAGATCAGCGCAAGATTTCAACGTGTCTCCGGCCAACACGCCGAGTCCGCCGGAGTAAGTTGGCATGCTTGAACCGACGGCAACTTCCATTGAGAAATAGGCCATCCGCCGATGCTTTTGGGCCTCATCAAAGCTGCGAGCGACCAGTGCAGTGAGATAAAGCTCTGGTTGGGAAAGAAACTTGTTTCGGCAATACTCCGAACAAAAATAAATCGTCTGATCGCTATAGGACGCGGCCAGCCCGCGCTCCGGTAGCACCGTCATCCCACAAACCGGATCTTTCTGAGCGTCGTTCATATTTCCTTCTCTCCGCAACACGTTCCTGATTGAAGAAAATCAGAGTATCCCACGTTGCCTCTGCTCTTGCTCTTCCGGCCCGATGATGTGCCGTGAAAGTGTGAGCAGGTCTGTGGCATTGCACGGCATCGCGCGATATGTTGGCAGCAGTCCAGCCAGAGACGGTTCAGCGGAAATTCTGCTCGCTTCTACCAATACCGGAATCTTCGTGCATCCCGCACACCGTCTGAGCGCCCCAAGAATTTCAGTCAGATGCTTCGGATCAATATCCACAACAACCAAATCATTCCAGCCAAAGCAGCCGCGACACATCTCTTTGGGCGAGGATGCAAAGATGATTTCGACATCGTTCTTTGTCAGCGCAGCTCGAATTCTTTGCAGACTCTCGCCAGAGTCGCTGACAACGAGGACGCGCCGATTGTCGTTGGAGCTGACGCCCGGCGGTTGAAAAAGCGCCCTGTTCATTAATTACTCCACCTGCTGATGAGATGTTTTCTCACCTGGACGCGGGCCAAAGCGCAATAACAGAAAGACAAGAATCGTTGTCATGAAAGACATCCCGATCATTCCCACGCCAACCGCCAGACCAATCGCCGCCGTGACCCATAGGCTTGCCGCCGTCGTCAATCCATGCACGCTTTCTCGTTGATGCAGTACCGCTCCCGCGCCCAGAAAACCGATGCCCGAAACGATCATCGCTGCCACGCGCGTGGGATCGCCGGACGGGCCGAAGCCGTAGATGGAAACGACGGTAAATAGCGCCGCGCCCAGACACACCATGCCGTGTGTCCGTACACCGGCAGGTTTGCCTTTCCGCTCGCGCTCATAACCCACCAGCGCGCCGAGTACCACCGCCACCACCAAACGCAGCAGCATTTGTGGATGAAGATCGAACGCAATCATTGTTTCGTTTCCTTCTGTGTCGCTTAAATGGCGGCCTGCGCCCTAGTCAACTTTCCGTTGGATCACAAACTGTCAACGACCCCGCGTAACTTCTGATTCACTGCCTGAAGCGTGGTCATTGCCTCGCCCCAAGCAGTGAAAAGCTACGGCTCAGAGAATGTGCTTGGCATTCTCACCTTGAACCTGGACTGCTGTGAGTATTCGCTCGCCCCCCGAACCGGGGCTGGTATGGATCGCTGTCTCTTTCGCCTTTTTATCAAGTGGTTCAAGCTTGCACTTCACTCGCGCTACTTCATTTCCTGTTGTTGTCGTGAAAGCAACCACGTGGTCATCGCCCTCCATGGTGTGCTTGAACAGGTACTGCCCCGGCTTGAGCAACGTCTCGCCGACGCGCAGAGGAGAAGAGAGCTTCATTTCTCCTTTCTTGCCGACGTGAATCACTCCTTGATCGTTGTGCTGCGCATTATTGTGCTGCGCATCATGATGCTGAGCCAATAATGAAAGACTGAACATCCCAAGCATCAGCGTAAGCATCGCGCTGATGACAATTGAATGGTTTCTCAATTTCATTGTCCCCTCCTTTTAGGGTTGAAAGTTGTACCGCATTAGCAATTCACCGAGCACTCGCCCGGCGACTTTTACTTCATGGCTAGCTCTTTTCTCTGAACCTATACACTCTGCTCGCTCGCAGGTCTTTTACGCCTGAAGGGGCGAGAGACCATATTTGCGGGCTTTTCCTCTGCGATTGCAGCCTGTCCGGCTTTCACTTCATCTGATGCCGACTGCGACTCGCCGCCGCGTTGCAACTCTTCCTCGATCAGAGGTGAGAGCATCTCGTTTTCCGCCTGCAACCAGTCCTCAAGCTCGCAGCCAGGCGCGCAGCCGCGTTGTTCGTAAATCTCATGCGCGCGCAACGAAATGCTCACGCGTATCGCTTCATCATCAAGCAACTGCTGTCGTATTTGTTCCATGGTTTCGTCTTGCATAACCTGCTCCTTCTATTGTTGATTTTGTTTCTTAAGTTGGAAAACTCGTTTTACTCACGCGGCATTCGTATGGTCAGCACCGGGCAAGCGGCCAGCCGCACCACCTTTTCAGCGACCGAGCCAAAGACAAGGTGTCGCCAGCCCGTCAGCCCGTGCGTGGCAATGACGATGAGGTCCGTGCCATCGTCCTCGGCGATTCGCACGATCTCGCTTGCGGTCTCTCGACGCGCCAAACGTTCAAGCCGGTCCGCTCCACCATCTACAGCGATCTGCCCGGACTCATCTCCCAAGTCTCCTTGCCCAAGTAATGCGCGCGCATTCACTTCTTTCGGCACCTGTTGTTTGATCAATTCATTGAGCTTCTCTCCTGCTGCCAGATGTAATGCGCGCTCATATTCCAGTGCATCCAGCCTGAAATTCGGAGTGGACGGAGTCGCCGGCACAACAGGCACCACATGAAGCAGACTCAACTCACTCTCAAAGCATCTGGCAAGCTCAATGGCATACTTGAGTCCCTCATAAGAAGGCTCGCTGAAATCGGTTGGGCAAAGAATCTTTTTAATAGTCAACATCTTTTCTTCCTCCCCGCTCAAGCGGCGCCAAATCTGATTCGGCTTCTTCTAGCGCTATTCGTCACTTCCAAATGAGTGTCTCTTCTCGCTCAATGCAGAGCGATTGCACCGGGGAAGTAACAATGCGATCAATTCACCATTGTTACTTTAGACTGTTCAGATAAGCGATCAACGCTTTCATCTCTTCATCTTTCAATTTCACTGATGTCATACCGCCCGCCGCCATCTTTTCAGTAGGCTGCCTCAACACGGCCTCCAATTTATCGGGCGGCAGCTTTGCGCCAACGCCAATGAGCTTCGCCCCGGCTGGTGTGCCCACACCGCCATCGCCGTGACAGGCGTTACAAGACTTTGTCTCGAAGATCGTCTTGCCCCGCGCGGCCAGCGGATCGGCAAGCGCCACGTTCGCGGCGGCGAGCGATGATCCCGCCGTTTCCGGCTCGAAGGGCGCGCGCATGAATGCTTCTGTCTCCTCGCGTTGTTTAGCCAGTTGCGCGGCGACGCCCGGATTGCGGCGGTCATCGCGGCGACTGAGCGCGCCCAGCAGGACGAGCGCGAGGAAAACAAGCGTGAACGCTCCGACAGCGACAGGTCGTTTCCACGGGCGGCGCTCCAGGCCGCGGTCAATGAACGGCAGCCCGACAAAGAGCACGGCAATAACCGTCGGGATCGCCAGGATGCCGATCACCGCCAGCGGGCCGCTCCAGTATTTGAGCCACTGGAAGACCGGCAGGTAATACCACTCCGGGCGCGGCAGGTATTGCGTCTCCGCCGGATTGGCTTTCGGCCCAAGTTCCGCCGGCACAAAGTAAGCGAACAGTCCCAGCGCCGCGATCAGCAGCAATGCGAAGCCCATGTCCATCGTCACTTGCCGCGGGTAGAAGCGTTCAGCCTTCTGCCTCGGACTGACCGGGTCTTCACTGATCGGCCCCGCCGCGCCGGCCTTGCGGAAGAGGTAAATATGCGCCGCCACAAAGGCAAAGATCGCCGCCGGAATCATGAAGACGTGCGCGACGAAAAAGCGTGAGAGCGTCAACGTACCCATATCCGCGCCGCCGCGCATCAACCGCTTGAGCCATTCGCCGACGAGCGGCACTTCGCTGGCGATGTTCGTGCCGACGGCGGTGGCGAAGTAGGCTTTCTGATCCCACGGTAGCAGGTAGCCGGTGAAGGCCATCCCGATCATCAGCGCAAACAGCACGCAACCCGCCACCCAGAGCAACTCGCGCCGCCCTTTGTACGAGCCGTAAAGAAAGGTCTGCGCGATGTGCAGAAGCAACACCACGATGATCGCGCTCGAACCATACGAATGCAGGCTGCGCAGGAAGGCTCCGGCGGTGACCTCTTTCGTGATGTAGGCGACGGTCGTGTGCGCGTGATCCGCCGAAGGCACGTAATAGAGCGCGAGAAAGACGCCCGTGATGACCTGTGAGAGGAAGACGAAGAGCAAGCCCGACCCGAAGACGTAAGCCCACCGCGCCCCGCCGGGGATCGGTTCATCGAGCGCTTCATGCAGCAGTGAGTTGATGCCCGCGCGGCGGTCGAACCACACAAAAACGCGGTTGCGCCCGCGTGCCTCGGTCACTGGGACATCGTCGGAATTTGTCGGAGGAATTGTCGGGCTATCCATTGTCGAATCTCTCTGGGTTAGGTCAGGCGATCACTTCTTTCGTGGCGACGAGTTGGCGGAAATATTGATAGCGCACCTTCAGCCGCCCGTCTTCGATTTTGGTTTCGAGTTCGTCCAGGCCGCGGCGCGGCGGCCCGGAGATCAGCGCGCCGTCGGGCGCGAAGACGCCGTTGTGACAAGGGCTGATGAACTGCCCTTTGGTTTCGTTCCAGGCGACCGTGCAGCCTAGATGCGGGCAGACCGACGACAGCACGCGCAACCGCCCGTCCGCGCTCTTCGTGACATAGACCGATTTTTCCGAAACCACCTTGCGCCAGCCGTCGCGCTGCTCGATGTTGATCAGCCGTTTGGCTGGCTCGGCGATCGTGGAAAACTCATCCTCCGCGCCGACATCCGACCACGCGGTTTCAGTGGTTTTGGCCAAAGTCGGATGCAGCGCGAAGCGCGCCAGCGGCACGGAAAGCGCCGCTCCGACGCCGACCGTGCCAACGCTCATCAGCACTCCGAGGAACGACCGCCTGCCGTGCGCCCCCGTCATCGAGGAGCTTTCAGCGCACCCCGGCTCTCTTTTTTCGTCTTTGGTTTGATTCTCGGATTCCATAGATTGCCCCTCCAAAGCGCATGCTGAACTATTTCACTTCTTGCCCAGGCTGCGGATGTGCGCGACCAGTTGATTGATCTGCTCCTTGCTCAGACTCTTTTCAAAAGGCGGCATCTTGTCTTTGCCTTTCGCTATGACCGCGGACAGTTGTGCGTCCGATTGCTTTTGCACTTCGGCGGAGCGCAGGTTGCGCACTTTCAACTGTTTCCCGGGCGGCGTGTTGCCTGTTCCATCTTCGCCATGACAAGAAGCGCACTTGTCTTTGAAGAGCGCCGCTGCGTTGCCATCGAATGATGCGGTCGCTATCCGTGTCGCGTGTGTCAATGAAACCGCGACGGATAAGGTAATGACTGCGAAAGTGACACCAACCACTTTTTTGATCAGTAGCTTCATCTGTGTTTCCTCTTTGTTTAGAAGTTCAACTGCCAGCCGATGCGGAAACGGTTGGCAGCTTCACCATTGACCAGCCGTTGATACTCAAACGACATGCGTCCGTATTTGATCGGGTCGAAGAGTACGCCGAAGGTTCCCCCGCGCAATGTGTTGTCTGACACCAGCGTCGTCGGGCGCAGTTGATCGTAGCGCGCAAAGAGACTCAGATGATTGACGACAGGAATCGTATCCAGCTCGACAAAGTAGCCCCAGCCGCGACTGCGCTGTTCTGCGTCAATCCCGATGAATCGCTGATCGCGCAACAGCGAGACGCCGAACATCGTGTTGATGCGCTCGAAGTTCTTGCCGTCCTGGAACGTTTTGTTGGCAAAGAACGAGTAGCGTTGAAACTGCAACGGATTCTGCCTCACGTCGCCAAGCAGAAACGGCTGGCGTCCGCCGGCATATTCAAACTGCACGCCGCTGAGGCCCTGCTTGCCGATCACTTTCTCAAAGACGAAGCCGTACATGCGCGGGCGGCGAAACTCCAACTCTCCTTCATTGTTAAGCAAAGCGGCGGCGCTTGGCCGCGCCTGGCGAAACGAC
>JAEUQO010000127.1 GCA_016789605.1 Acidobacteriota bacterium | reverse complement strand
ACGGATTTGCGCGCAACGGCGAAGACCGAGACGCGCTGCGCCGCGTGCTGAGCAACGTCGTCAACTGGTTTTTCGAGACCGAAACCAAACCATAACCCCTTGAGAAGGAGGGAAATCAAGATGCAACTTTGCCGCAAAAATCGTCAGCAAGCGTTCTTACCACATGCCTTGGCGCTGATTCTGCTGCTGAATGTGTTTGGCGCGGGCCGTGTCAACGCCGCCAGCGAAGAACCGCGCCAGCCCGCCACGCTCGACGCGCAAACGCGCACGGAAGTAATCGAAGCCGCGCTCAAGGCGCTGAATGACTCCTATGTCTTTCCCGAAGTCGCACAGAAAATGGACGCCGCCATTCGCGCCCGTGTGCAGCGCAAGGAATATGACGCCATCACCGACGCCGGAGAATTTGCGCGCGCCTTGACCGCGCATTTGCAGGAAGTCAGCCACGACAAACATTTGCGCGTTGTGCCCACCGCCGGATCGCGCTTCGGCTTGGATCAGCAACAACAACGCGTGCAAGCCGTCAAACGCAATTTCGGCTTTGAGAAAGTCGAACGGTTGAGCGGCAATGTCGGCTATCTGGATTTGCGCGGGTTTGAGCAAGGCCCCGAAGCCAATGAAACGGCGACGGCCGCGATGAACTTTTTGGCGAATACGGATGCGCTGATCGTGGATTTGCGGCAAAACGGCGGCGGTTCGCCGATGATGGTGGCCTGGCTGTCAAGCTATCTGTTCGATAAACGCACGCACCTGAACAGCATTTACAATCGCCCGAGCAATTCGACGCGCGAGTTCTTTACCGAAGACACCGTGCCCGGCAAACGGTATGGCAACAAACCTGTGTTTGTGCTGACCAGCAAACGCACGTTTTCAGCGGCGGAAGAATTCACCTACAACCTGCAAAACCTGAAACGCGCCACCATCGTCGGCGAAACGACGGGCGGCGGCGCGCATCCCGTGCAACCGCAACCGCTGGGCAAACAGTTCACCATCACGGTTCCGTTTGCGCGTTCGATCAATCCGATCAGCAAAACCAACTGGGAAGGCGTCGGCGTCAAACCTGAAATCGCCGTGACGGCGGACAAAGCGTTGCCAGCAGCGCATCTGGCAGCGCTCAAAACCATCCAGCCGACCAACAACGATGCGACCCAGGCCGAACAGTTACAAACGCTGATCAATTCATTGCAAAAAGAAGTCGGCGATCTTGCCCTGCCCGCAAACGTCAAAACCGCTGCGGCGCAAACCAGCACAACCGTGACCGCCAGCGCGCCGCCACAAACCGCTGCCGCCAATGAAGTGAAATTGCCTGATACGCCTGCGGGCAAACAACTGGCGAAATTCCTGGCCGCGTTTAATAGCGGCAATGTGGAAACAATGAAGCAATTCCACAAAGACACGGGCGGCGATCCCGAAAATGCGCAACAGGATTTGGGCTTTTATCAACGCTCTGGCGGGTTACAGGTGCACAGCATCGTCAAATCGGCAGAACACGAAATCACCGTGCTGGCGCGCATGAAAAACGGCGGTTCGTGGGTCAATTTCGGCATCGGCGTTGAAGCGAACGCGCCCTATCCGGTGTCGGATATTCGCGTGCAACCGGCGGCGGCTCCCAGCGAAAAGGCGGGCGAGAAAGCACCGCCCAAAGAGGGCGACCAAACCGCAACGCCGCCGCGCAAAACCGGTTTGAGCGAAGCCGAGTTACTGAAAGAAACCAACGCTTTGCTCGATTCCCTGCACGCCGGAGACAAGTTCTCCGGCGTTGTGCTGTTGGCCAAAGACGGCAAACCGATTTTGCAACGCGCCGTCGGTTTGGCGAACAAAGCCTATAACGTGCCCAACCGCGTCGACACCAAATTCAATCTGGGTTCGATCAACAAGTTCTTTACGCAAACCGCGATTTTGCAGTTAGTCGAAGTAGGCAAACTCTCGCTCGACGACAAGCTGGGCAAACATCTGCCCGATTACCCAAACAAAGACGCGGCGGCCAAGGTCACCATCAATCAGTTGCTCAACATGCAATCGGGCATCGGCGATTTTTTTGGGCCGAAATTCGCAGCCACGCCCAAAAACAAAATCCGCACAATCAACGATTATCTGGCGCTGTTTGCCGATCAGCCGTTGAAATTTGAACCGGGAACCAGCCACAGCTATTCCAACGGCGGTTACATCGTGTTGGGCGCAATCATCGAAAAGGTCACCGGGCAAAGCTATTTCGACTATGTGCGCGAACACCTCTACCAACCCGCCGGAATGACCAACACGGACGCTTACGAAGTGGATGACAATGTGCCGAATCTGGCGACCGGTTACACCAAACGCGACGATGGCGCGGGCAAATGGGTCAGCAATGTTTACACCAAACCGGCGCGCGGCAGTTCGGCGGGCGGCGGCTATGCAACAGCCGAAGACCTGTTGAAATTCACCGCAGCGTTGCGCGCCAACAAAGTGCTCAACGCAGCGCATAGCCGTCAGATGTTGGGCCGTCTGGGAATTGCGGGCGGCGCCCCCGGCATCAATGCCGAATGGACGAATCTGGGACCGAGCGGATATACCATCATTGTGCTGTCAAATTACGACCCGCCCAGCGCAGAAGACCTGGGGCAGCAAATTCGCCGTTGGATTACAGGTAGCAGTCAGGATTAAACAGACAAGCACAAGACCGAGGATCAAACGATGAGAAGGAGCAATTTGAATCACAGACTGCGTCAGGTTTCGGCAGCTTTATTTGCCCTGCTGTTGGGGCTGCAACCGGTCTGGGCGCAAACACAGACGAACGGCAGCTTGCGCGTGACAGTGCTTGACCCCAATGGCGCGGCGGTGCCGCAAGCGCAAGTAACACTGAGCAAACAAGCGCAAACACAAAGCACCAACAATTCCGGCGCGGCGCAGTTTGCCCAACTTGCGCCGGGCAAATATCAGGTCACGGTCACGGCAGAAGGTTTCTCGTCGCGCACGGTCAAAGACGTCAACGTGCGCCCGGGCGCAAACCAGATCGAAGTCAAACTCGCCATCGCCGTCGTGCAGGAAGAAGTCGTCGTCGGACAAGACAAACAGGAAGCCAAAACCGATCCGCGCGGCGATGCGTTCACCACCGTGTTGACGGCGGAACAGATCGCACAATTGCCCGATGACCCCGAAGAGTTTGAACAAGCGATTCGCAACATGGCCGGGCCGGGCGCAACCTTTCGCGTCAACGGATTTCGCGGCGGAAAGCTGCCGCCCAAAAACCAGATTCGCGAAATCCGCTTTCGCACCAATGCCTATGCCGCCGAAAGCCACGAATCGTCGTTTATCAGTGTGGACATCCTGACCAAACCCGGCATTGAAAACTGGCACGGCAGTTTCAATCTGGGCTTTCGCGACGAAGCGCTGAATGCGCGCAATGCGTTTGCGCCGTTTCGCGCGCCGGAACAAAACCGCCGCTTCGGGTTTGAGCTGGGCGGGCCGCTGTGGAAAAACCACACGTCACTCTTTCTCTCGGCTGACGGCGTGAATTCGTTTGAAGCCAAGACGATTGTCGCTGCCCTGCCCGAAGGCAATTTCTTTGGCTTGAATCGCCAACCGTGGCGCACCTTGAATCTGAGCGGACGCGTCGAACATTTATTGACCAACACGCACGTCGCGCGCGCCGAATACCAACGCAACGCCACACGCCGCGACAACAACGGCGTCGGCAATTACGATTTCCCCGAACGCGGCTTTACCACCGACAGCGCGGAACATCTGGCGCGTTTTGCCGACTCAGGCGCGTTTGGCAAAAAGCTGTTTAACGAATTCCGCTTTCAGGCGCGCTGGCAGGATGTCACGCTTGACGCGCTGTCTGACGCGACGACCATTCAAGTCCTGAACGCCTTCACGCGCGGCGGCGCACAGGTCAACAGCACGCGCCGCGAACGCGAATTCGAATTTGCCGATAACCTGGATATCACCTTCAAAAAACATACGTTGCGCACTGGCGCACTGCTGGAACTCTCACACATCCAGAGCGACGAATTGCGCAACCAAAACGGCACTTTCATTTTTTCCAGCTTGGCGCAATTTCGTGCGGGCCTTCCGACGACTTACACCAAACGCAGCGGCGCGGGCAGCGTGGCGTTTGATCAAGTGCAATTTGGCTGGTATGCGCAAGACGATTGGCGCGTGCGCAAAAGCTTCACGCTCAGCTATGGCGTACGCCACGAGCTGCAAACCAACCTCGGCGACCAGAACAACTGGATGCCGCGCATAGGGTTTGCCTGGTCTCCCACCAAAAAAGGCAACACGGTCATTCGCGGCGGCGCGGGAATGTTCTACAACTGGTTTGCGTCAGAAACCTATGAACAAGCCTTGCGCGTCAATGGCCAGCAACAACGCGATCTGGTGATTCAAAATCCGGGCTATCCTGACCCGCTGTCTGGCGGCACGGCGATCACGCTGCCTGCCAGCCGCATTCAGATTGCGCCCAATTTGCGCATGCCCTATGTGCAACGCGCATCGTTCGGCATTGAACAAACCTTGCCGAGCAATTTCCGTTTGATGTCGCATTACTTTTTTACGCGCGGCGTGCATCAACTGCGCGGACGCAACGTCAATGCTCCCAGCAACGGAATTCGCCCGGATCCCACGGCGGGCAACATCACCCAGATTGAATCGTCTGCGCGTTCGACCAGTCACACCTGGATGGTCAACCTGAACTGGATGAAGTTGGGGAAATTCATGTTGGCGGCCAATTACGCGCTGTCAAAAATCACCGACGAAACCGACGGGCCACTGAGTTTGCCCGTCAACAACTTCGATCTGCGCGCAGAACGCGGCCCGTCGTTACAAGACGTGCGGCATCGGTTCTTTTTGATGTCGAATTACCGGCTGAGCAAATCGCTGAGCATCAGTTCGATCTTCAACGCCAGTTCCGCCGCGCCGTATAACATCACGACCGGATTCGACAACAACGGCGACACGATCATCAATGATCGCCCGGTCGGCGGCACCCGCAACAGCGCACGCGGCGCTGGCCAATGGGATCTGAGCACGCGGCTTAGTTATGGTTTCAGTTTCGGCAAACTGCCCGAATCACAAGGCGCAGGGGGCCCACAGGTGCGCGTGATTCGCGGCGGTTCAGACAGCGGCGATATGCTGGGGATGATCGGTGGAATGCCGGGCCAAAATAGCAAACGCTATCGCATGGAGTTTTTCATTCAGTCCACCAACCTGTTTAACAACGTCAATCCGATTGGCTTTTCCGGCGTGCAGAGTTCGCCGTTCTTTGGCCAACCGACGGCGGCCTTGTCCGGCAGGCGAATGGAAACTGGCCTGCGCTTCAGTTTTTGAGCGCGTAACAGTCACAGGCCAAAAGGCCGCTAGCGCTGAACAATCACACGGCGGATTGCCCAAAGCAGTCCGCCGTTTTTTATCTCGGCACTACCCTGTCAGCGTGAGCATCCCGAATGGCAAATCGTTATAATCGCCACGGTGGTACTCATTCCCGGTTCTGAGCAAGTTCTGACTAATCGCTGAAAGGATGACTCATGGCCCACAAAACTTCCCTTCCCAATGGCCTGCTCGCGCGCCGAACAATGATCCGAAATACGGTGGCGGCGCTTGGCGGCGTAGCGACACTGGCGCTTCCCCAAACAACAGACGGCCACATGCTCTGGCTCAAAGACACGCTCAAAGGACGGCTGAATCAATCTGTCTGTCGCTGGTGCTACAACAAAATTCCGTTGGAGGAATTTGCCAAAGCAGTGGCTGACATGGGCTTGAAAGGCATTGACCTGCTCAACAATCCCGCCGATTGGCCGATTGTCAAAAAGTACGGCTTGATTCCGACCATGACCAGCGGCGCTGGCACCATCGCCGACGCCTGTAACCGCAAAGACCTGCACGACAAACTGGAAAAAGAGTTTCAAGTGAACATTCCGCGCGCGGCGCAAAACGGTTTGCCGAACGTGATCACCTTCTCTGGCAATCGCAAAGGCATGTCGGATGGCGAAGGCATCGAAAACACGGTCTTGCTGCTCAATCGCGTCAAAGGCCTGGCCGAACAACACAACGTGACGATCTGTCTGGAGTTGCTCAATAGCAAGGTGGATCACAGAGATTACATGGCTGACCATACCGCCTGGGGAGCGGAAGTCGTGCGGCGCGTCAATTCACGGCGTGTGAAGCTGCTCTATGACATTTACCACATGCAAATTATGGAAGGCGACATCATCCGCACCATCCGCGCCAACATTCAGCACATCGCGCACTTCCATACCGGTGGCAATCCGGGACGCAACGAACTGGACGAAACACAGGAATTGAACTGGCGCACGATTGCCGTGGCCATCGCGGATTTGGGTTTCAAAGGCTACTTCGCGCACGAATTTGTGCCCAAACGCGAGCCACTCAAATCCCTGCGCGAAGCCGTACAGCTTTGTGATGTTTGATCCGCGCTCGTGGTCAGAGCGTGCTGCGAATCAGTCCGCCATCCACTTGCAACGAAACGCCGGTCAGGTAACTGGCGCGTTCCGACGCGAGAAAGGCGACGACTTCGCCGACTTCGCGCGGTTCGCCCAACCGGCGCAAGGGGATGGCGGCGGCTTGTCCGGCAAAATATTCGTCATAGCTGATGCCCTGTTCCGCGACGCGCACATCTGCCAGGTGATATTGCCGATCCGTCAGAATGTGTCCCATCAACACGGCGTTCACCGTGATGTTATCCGGGCCAAGCTGATTGGCCATCGTCTTGGTCAACCCTGACAACCCGGCGCGCAAGGTGCTGGAAATCGTCAGCTCATCCACCGGCTGTTTGGCGACCAGCGAAGTCAGATGAATGAGGCGTCCCCATTTGCGTTCTTGCATGCCGGGAATAACCAGACGCGAGAGCCGCACGACATTCATCAAGGTGGATTCAACCCCCGCCAGCCATTGTTCGTCGCTCAGTTGCAAAAAGCGGCTGACCGGCGGCCCGCCTGTGTTCGTTACCAAAATATCTACCTGACCAAACTCTGCCAGGGTCGCTTGATGCCAGGCCGCCAGCCCCGCGACGGAAGAAACGTCGGTCACCAGTGAAAGCACCGGCCCATACGCCCGCAACTCTTCCGCAGTCTTTTCCAGCGTTTCGGGAGTACGGGCACAAATCGAAACGCGGCAGCCTTCTTGCGCCAACGCCAACGCGCTGGCTTTGCCCAGACCTTTGCTCGCAGCCGCAATCATGGCCACACGGTTTTTCAATCCCAAATCCATGTTCGTTCGCTCCTTGCTGTGCGTGGGTTGTGATCCAGCATCATAAACAAAAAGGCCACGAATCATAGCGAGTCGTGACAAGCTCGCCGATTCGTGGCCACCGAAGCGTTCTGACCGCAACGGTTAGAAGTTGAATCTTACGTTGAAATCAAATTGCCGGGCTGCGTTCGCGCCGCTCGGAATGCCGAAATAGGCGGTTCCCAGCGTTCCGCTGTATTGCTGGAAGTTGACGCGATTGAAGAGGTTGCTGATCCCGACCGACAACGTCAGGTTGTAGCGTGAGCTTTCGCCGCCGCCGCCCCCCCCCATCATCATCGGGCCGCCGCCGCCAAAGCCGCCGCCACCGCGACCACCGCCGCCGCCAAAGCCGCCGCCGCCACCACCACGACCGCCGCCGCCAGGACCACCCATTCCGCCCTGACCGGCTTGCGCCTGGTTGTTGTTGTTGCTGTTCTTGCCAAAACCAAAGGTGCGGCTGACATTCAGGTTCACAATGAAGTTGCCCGGACCTTGCGCAATCACGCCGTTGGGATATTTCTGTTGCAAGAAATCACGCAGCTGAATCCGGCCCGTATCTCCCACACAGGTTTTGCCCGGCGGGCAGATCAAGCGGCTGAATTGCGCCAGTGAGTAGAAGCTCGTGGGCAAGTTCGCATTGCGTTGCAATACGCGGCCATTGGCGTCAACCGGACGGTCGTTGATGGTGCCGTCCAGATTGTCGTCGCGTCCGGTCGTGATGTTGAACGGAGAACCGCTCCCCGCGATGATGGTCGTATTGGTGCGGAAGCCGTATGGCAGACTCCACATCGTGCCGGTGAACAGGTTATGACGGCGGTCAGCGTTTGAACGTCCCCATTCAGACGAAAGGTCATAACTGTTGGCCGGCGTGCCTTCGCCGTTGGAGTTGATCCACGACAATGTGTATCCACCAAACAGCATCAGTTTGCCTGCCTGCCGACGGAAACCAAAGTTCAAACGATTGGTTTCTGAAATCGCTGACGATTCGGTTTGGAAGATTTGACCCGCATTCGGGAAGGGGCGAATCAATTTCGTCGGGTCTGCCGGATCAGGATACGGCGCATTGATGTTGCGCGTGCGGAATTGGTTGATGCCGCGCGAGAACAGATAAGTCACCGTGCCCACCCAGCCTTGGGGCAACTGTTGTTCGAGCGTCACGCTCAGGTTGACGTCATACGGTTGTTTCAACCCGGCATCCAGCGGACGTTGCGTGGTGTTTTGCGTTTGCGTCAACTGGCCCTGATTCAAGCGCAACGCTTCGGCCAACGTCGAAGCATAGATTGCATTGCGCACCAGGAAGCTCTGTTGCAACTGGCCGTTGAACCGGATGGAGTTTTCGTACTGCCCGTTGCGCAACCGGTCAAAGAAGATGCCGCCGCCGCCACGGATCGTGGTTTTGCGGCTCTTGAACGGCGACCACGCGATACCGATACGCGGCGCGAAATTGACCTGATCGCTGATGCGGTTTTGGAATTCGTGGCGCAACCCAAACGAGAGGGTGAAATTCTGTTTCACACGCCAGTCGTCACCCACAAACCACGAACCGAAGAACATGCCGTAATCCAAATTCGGGTTGCCCTGGTTGACGGTGAATTGCGTAGCGCGTCCCAGCGGATCATTCGGATCGGCCAAGGCGCGACGGTATTGATCCAGCGACGAGAAGGTAAACGTACCGTTGAAATTGCTGCCGCTGACATCCGCGAAGCTTTGATATTGAAGCTGAATACCACCTTTGATCGTGTGCTTGCTGCCTTTGGTGGTGTAGGTCAGATAGTCCTGATATTCGTATTCGTCCTGCGTGCTCAGGTTCGGACAGCAGGTCGAACCACCGCCCTGGAACGAATCCAGCACGTTGATCGCCAGCCCCTTGGTCACCGCGATTTGATCACTGCGGTCGCGCGAAAATTGGAAGCGCGCTTCGTGAATCATCTTGGCGTTGACGATCCAGGTTTCAGACAAACGCAGATTGTGGTTGTTGTTTTCCCGGTTTGAGGCGCTTTCCGGCAGACGCAGGCTCGTGCCAGCGCCACCGCCGCCAAAACCGCCGCCGCCGAATCCGCCGCCGCCGCCACCACCGAATCCACCAAAGCCGCCACCAAAGCGCTGGGCGAATTCCTGATTGAAGGATTCTGATTTGCGGTAGTTATAGGACAGATTCAGTGTGTTTTTGTCGTTAAGCAGGAAATCAGTACGCGTGCCGACAAAATGGCTGACCGTTTTGCTGGGAACGTTGGCCACATATGGGCCGTCAAGCGTCGTCGCAACTGTGGTGTTGCTGCCATCGGTCACATTGCGGTCGGCGAAGATGGTGGCCGACATCCGTTTTTTGATAACCGGACCGCCAAAATTGAAATTGTAACGGCTGTTGGTCAGATCAGGTTTGACCAGCGCGAAGGCATTGCGGGCATCCAATGCGGAGTTGCGATAACCAAATCCGCCGCTGCCACGCCACCGGTCGTTGCCGGGTTTGGTGATAATCTCAACACGATTGAAGCCGGGATTGGCAAATTCCGCTGAAAACGGGTTCTGGTTGACGCGAATTTGCATGATCGCTTCTTTGGGTGGCAGGCGGCCGCCAGAGAAACCATCCACGAAAATTTCCGCGCCGTTGCCGCTGCCACCTGCTGCGGTTGGACCAACCAAGGCATTCAAGAAGTCGCGCAAATCGTCCTCATTATCCGGCAGACTCTTGACGAAGTCTTCGTTGAGCACGATCGCATTCATGTTTTGGTCCGGTTCCGTCGAGACGTTGACGTTATTTGCCGTGACGTCGGTGACGATATCCAGGCCTTTGACCTTCATCACGATGGTCAAGGTCGGCGTTGCCAGCGGCACTTTCACGGCTTTATCCAGATAGGTATCAAAGCCTTCGTAAGCGCTGGTGACGGAATAGACGCCCGGCGGCACATTGGCCAGGGAAAATTCACCGGCGACATTGCTTTTGGCGGTACGCGTCTTTCCATCCGGGCCAGTCAAAGTTACTTCTGCATTGGGAATCACGGCTCCCAATTCGTCCACGACCTGTCCGCGCAGGGTCACGTTCTGCGCCAGGACGGCCGAAGTTAGCAAGAGCGAGGCAAAAATTGCGGTCAGGGTCTGCCAAATTCGATTTTTCATTTGTTGTTACGCTGCCCCCTTCTTCTCCAGAGGGTAATCTTAGTTTTTCTTTCAGGCGCCAGGTCAGCACATTCACGCGTGATTCCCGGCCAGTAATTCTGAAATTGTCACGATTGTTTGGAGTATGTGTGACAGCATAAGAACTTAGCGTCAGAAGTGTCACACATAGCCAAAGACGATTTGCACGAAAGGCGAGTTTCATAAAATTCAAAGAAAGGATGTTCGGGAGCCAAACGGCCTGTTCGTCAAACAGTGGAGTCGCGCTTTGACACGTCCGAACCTTTCCCGTAGCTTATCGGCGTCAGCATTTGGCATTCTCATTCAACCAATCCGAGGAGAGCACCGTGACCGATTTCATCCGCATCACCAAGGGAGACAACCCGTATCAGCGCGAAGTTCAGGGCAAAGCCAACGAACCCATCACCGTGGCCGCGCTACTCGACCGCAGCCGCGCCTTGTTAGGCGTGCGCGATTTGGATTATTCCCTGCCCGCCATTTACGACCGGCTGGAACACAATGCGCCCCGCGTCGCCATCATCGGCGGTTCTCCTGATCATCCGGCGCACATCATGGACGTCGAAACGACGGCGCGCGCGGCGATTCGCATCTGGCAAAACGGCGGCGTGCCGTTCGCCTTTTCGACGCCCGTGCTCTGTGACGGCACCGCGCAATCCAACACCGGCATGTGCTATTCGCTGGAATCGCGCAACGCGATGACCACGATGATCGTCAACCAGATGGAAGCCCAGTCCTATCACGGCGCATTTGTCATTCAAGGGTGCGACAAACAACCGCTGGCGGCGGTCGCCGCCTTGGCGGCCTTGGATGTCACGCGGCAAGCTCGCGGTGATGCGCCGGTGTTTGCCACGTTTGCCCCGGCGCATGTGCTCAAGGGCGGCACGATTCCTGACAGTTTGCGCAATGAAATCGAAGCCGTCGCCCAAAAAGCCGAATCGCTGAATCACCAGGACATTGCCGACGATTTGCGCGATGCGCTGGCGTATGTGTTGCAATGCTCGTCGAACACACAGTTTCAGGGGGTTTTCATACGCGCCGTCGCCGCAGGCGTCATCAGCCACGCAGAGCACAAGGAATTTGAAAAACAACTGGCCGTTCATACGTGCGACGGCAAAGGCGGCATTTGCGCGTTTAACGGCACAGGCAATTCCTCGCGCCATCTGGTGTCGGCCTTTGGCTTGGTGCATCCGGCGCTCGAATTGCTGACCGAACCACCCAATCAGGCGCAAATCAATCAGGCGGTTGATGCGCTTTTCGGCTATTGCAACAAACCGGAATACTCCGTGGCCGAAATGGTCAAAGCCAACGTCGAAAACGCCATTCGCATTCACGCCACGACGGGCGGTTCGACCAACCTGATGATGCACATGGTCTCGGCGCTGATTCACGCAGGCGTGGATTTTTCGATTTGGGATTATGAACAGATTCGTTTGGCCGCTCCGATTCCCGACCTGTTCAATTACAGCCTGACCCAGGGCCGCACGATCTTTGAACTCGCCCAGCAATGCTGCGCGGGACAAATTCGCGGTATGGAAACGGTGATGTATGAGCTGACGCGCAACAACGTGCCGATGGAGTTAAACGCGCCCACGGCAACCGGAACCACCTGGCAGGCGCGCCTGGCTGACACCAGCAACCTTTCCGCTGATGGCGTCAAAGAAAATCCGATCATCCTGAGCAAGCCACGTCGCCAGTTCAGCGGCGTGGACGTGCTGCGCAGCAATTTCTTTGAATCGGCGGTCGTCAAAATCAGCGGGATGCCCGACGCCCAGCTCGACGAATTCGACACCAAACTGGCGGTCGTCCTGTATTTTGAAAACGAAGACGACGCCAACCAAAGCTTGCTCAATGCCGGTTATCTGAATTCGATCAAGGCGCACAACGCCCTGACGCACGCTGACCTGTTGCGCGTTTATGAACACAACGCCCACCAAAAGGCTGATGCGCGCATACAGGCTTTTAGCCGCGAAGAGCTGTTTGACCACCTGTTGCACGAACACATCATCAAATTCGCGGTGGTCATCAGCGGACAAGGACCGGAAGCGTATGGCATGCCAGAAATGTTCACGCCCATTCAGCACATCAACGCCAACCGCCACCTGAAAAAACTGGCGATGGTGTTGACCGACGGGCGCTATTCCGGCGTCAGCTATGGTGCAGCCATCGGCCACATCACTCCCGAAGCCAAACGCGGCGGCCAAATTCTGTACTTGCAAACCGGCGATTTGCTGCAAGCCAATTTGCGCGCCCGGCGCATCACACTGGTTGATCGCACAGCCGTGCACAATGGTTCAGTCGTGGAATACACGGGCGATTTGGCCAGTGAACGCAAAGACCTGGGCGCGGAACGACTGCGTCGCATTCACGCACGCTTACAAGCCGTGGTGCCCACCAACCGCATGCGCGACGTCACCGACGCAGCGCGCGGCGTCATTCCCAACGCCGTCGCCGAATGCGCCCAACAACCATTCGTCGCATTCTCACAACGCGTGCTAGCGCAAGCCGGCGACTAAGTCATAAAGAGCAAAGCTGCCACAGAGACTCAGAAACACAGAGCAGAGATTTCGTTTTTGCTCTGCGACTCTGAGCCGCTGTGGCCAATCTTTTTGCCTCAGCCCTGGCGAACAAATGTGACGATCTCGAAGAGGTTTTATGTGTGGACGATATACGCTTCATCACACGCCTGAAGAGGTAGCTGAGCGCTTTGAGGTGGAGGCAATCAACGAACTGCTTTCCCCGCGTTACAACATTGCGCCGTCGCAATTGGTGCCGGTCATACGGCAAATAAACGCGAAAGAGATGGCCGCTTGTAAGTGGGGATTGGTGCCGTATTGGGCCAAAGACCCTGCCATCGGCAACAATCTGATCAATGCCAAAGCTGAAACGCTGGCAGAAAAACCCTCGTTCAAGCACGCACTGGCCAAGCGGCGCTGTTTGATTCCGGTGGATGGTTTTTACGAATGGCAAAAACGCGGCAAAGCGCCCAGTCAGCCAATTTACGTACGGCGACGCGATGGCGGGTTATTTGCGTTTGCGGGGTTGTGGGAAGAGTGGCGCACGCCGGACGGCAGCTATCTGCAAAGTTGTACGATCATCACTGTCGAACCCAATGCGCTGATCGCGCAATTTCATCATCGGATGGCAGCGATTTTGCGGCCTGAAGAAGAAGCCTTGTGGCTCAACCCGCAACAAAAAGTCGCGGACGTGTTGCCCTTGCTGCGCCCCTATGAGGCTGACGACCTGGAAGCGTTTCCTGTCTCACGCGCCGTCAACAGCCCCTCGTTTGACGATGCATCGTGTATCGCGCCCCTAACCAATCCTGCTGCCTGATCATCCAAATTTGAGCCTACGCACGACGCGCGCATAAAGCCAAGGTAAAAATCGCTTGAGATATACCGCCAGAACTTCCTTGCCGCCGATCAACACTTCGTCTTTGCCGCGCGCGACGGCATGCAAGATTTGCGCGGCGCATTTTTCCGCGCTGATACCGTTCGCTTGTGTCTCATCCATGCGCGCGTGTTTGCTGCCGTCTCCGGTGAAAGCGTTGAGTGACACCGCTGTTTTGACATAGCCCGGGCAAACCATCGTCACGCCCACGTTTTGCCGCCAGATTTCGGCGCGCAGCGAATCGAAATATCCGTGCAGAGCATGTTTTGACGCGGAATACGCCGAACGCAGCGGCGTATCCAGATAGCCCACCAGACTGCTGATGATCACAAGTTGTCCGGCTTGCCGGGCTAACATTCCTGGCAAAACAGCTTTGGTCAGCGCAACCGTGCCGAAATAATTTGTATTCATAATCGCCTGCTCGACGGCGAAATCGGTGTCTTTCGCCAAAGAGCGCTGGCTGACACCACCGTTGTTGACCAGAATGTCTACCCGGCCAAAACGCGCCTCGACTTGCCGGGCTTTTTCAGGCAAAGAAGCAAATTCCGTCAAATCAAGCGGCAACGTCATCACACTGTCTGTCCCGCCCGCGCAATTGCGTTGCACGCGTTCCAATTCGGCAACGCGACGGCCTGACAAAACGACTTTCGCGCCTTCGCGACTGAATGCATACGCCAGCGCTTCGCCAATGCCCGAAGTCGCGCCTGTGATCCAAACGACCTGTCCCTGAAATCGCATCACGGGTCGAGCCTCTCTCCGTATTTTTATTGCCTTGCTCCGCAGGCATAAGGCGGCCTCACGGCGCGTTTATGCGTCGCCCCCAAGTTTATGCATCGTCTCTAAATCGTGAATGCGTCCACGCAGGCGCGCAATTTCAGCATCGCGATCAGCAAGCTGGGCGCTCGCGCCTTCCAGCCCCGCCAATCGAATGCGCAATCCGCTCAATTCAACGTCTTTCTGATTCAGCTCGGCTTGTCGTTGCGCAGTCAGCGTCTGCAACGCAGCGTCCAACTCGGCAGCTCGCGTACCAGCCGGTTCAAGTTCAGTGATGCGCGCCCGCAACGCATTCAGCTCTGTGTCGCGTTCACTGGCCAGCGCTTGCAAGCGCGCGTCCAATTCAAGCAGCCGCGCGTCGCGCGCAAAAATCTGCGCGGTGAGCGGTTCGAGTTCTCGTATGCGTGCGGTAAGCCGCGCGATCTCTTCATCACTGGCGCTGGATTCCGCAATTTGCACCGCTTCCAATTCATGCACCTTGGCCACCGAAGCCGTCGTTTGCGCCGCTGCCGTTTCCAACTCGGCAATGCGTTGCTGCAATTGCGCGTTGCGCGCCTCGTTTGTCTGCCAGGTGGTTTGCAATTCGCGCAGTTGTGCAGCGTCTTGCGCGACGTCTGCGTGCGCGGCTTCAAGGTCGAGCAGTCGTAAACGCAACGCGCCCAATTCGTCCTCTTTGGTGCGCAAAGAAGCCTGTGCAGTGGCGACGGCTTGATTGACGTAGGTGTTGGTGTCTATCGCAAGCTGAAACGCTT
>JAEUQO010000109.1 GCA_016789605.1 Acidobacteriota bacterium | reverse complement strand
GTTTGCACCTTGATGAACACCTGGTCACGGCTGGCGCCGATGACGGTTTCAGCAATCCAGTTGGGCGACAAGGTCCACACCCAGTTGATGGTCGCCGTCTGGTTCGGACGATCGAGCGTCGCCGGAGCGCGGTCGGTGTTGCCACGGAACGCATCCGCAAACGTTCCATCGTAAAGCTGGGCGCGGAAGCGCAGTTGGTGTTTTTCGGTGGGATAGAAATCCACCGCGATGGTGTTCTTGAGCTGATCCTGCGGCGCAGCGCGGGATTGGAAGAAGTTCTGTCCGCCGGGGCCAAAGTAGCCAGGAATCGGTTCCGGCAATGCGCGCATCAAGGCCAACCCATTGGGTGACAAGCGGCTGGCCGGGATTTTGTTGACAACACCGCCATCGCTGAAACAACCCGATTGATCGCTGGCGCTGCAACCGCCCGATTTGAGCGGGTCTTTGACATAGCGGGTCAGGTTAAGCGAGGAAACGAAATTCGGACCGCCGGGCAGCAATTCGCTGAAATCGCCCTGACGCATTTTCAGGGTTGGGACGCGAATGTTGACCGTTTGTTCACGGCGGAATTTCACCCATTCCTGGCTCCACAGCCAGAACAGTTTGTTGCGGTCGCGGTTGAAGCTCGTGCCGGGAATGATGACCGGGCCGCTGGCGTTATAACCGAATTGGTTGTAACGGAACGGTTCCGGGCGGCAGTGGTTGGCCTTCTCATACAGCGGATCAGAGCAAGGCTGATTGGCAGGCGTCGCCGCGTTGCGGCCCCACGAGTTGGCGTTGAACGCAGAGTTGCGGATGTATTCGTAAACCGCGCCGTGGAAGTCCTTGCTGCCCGACTTGGTCACGATACGAACCTGACCGCCGGACGAACGTCCATATTCGGCGTTGTAGTTGGCGGTCAGAATCTGGATTTCCTGCGTGGAATCCAAATCTGCCACACCGATCGAAGTACCGTTTGAACGGGTACGCACGCTGACCGCGCCGTCAAGCGTGATCAGGTTGTCTTGGCTACGCGAACCGTTGATGTTCAAACCACCGGTCGTCAAACCGAAGCTGAAACCGCCCAACGTACCGCCCGACACGCCCGGTTTGAGCAGCGCCAGGAACAGCGGGTTGCGCCCGTTCAATTGCAGCTTTTCGACCTGTTTGATGTCCACCAGTTTGCCGACGGTCGGCGATTCAGTTTGCACCTGCGCCGTCGAAGCGGTCACCGTCACGGTTTCGGTCACCTGACCGGGTTGCATCGTGACTTCGACACTGGCCGGCAGGTTCGGATCGAGTTTGCGCGCTTTTTCCAGGTATTGTTTGAAGCCGTTGGCTTCAACCGTCACCGTGTAAAAGTCGGGCGGCAGCGTCGTGACCACGAAATAGCCTTCGGCGTTGGTCGTGGTCGTACGCTCAAATGATTTGGTTTCGCTCTTGACCGAGACTTTAGCGCCGGCGATGGCACCGCCCGTCTGATCCTTCACAAAACCCGAAATTTGGGTATTGTCAGATTGGGCAAACGCAGTCAGCGAAAACGCCAGCCACAAGGTAGCCAGCAATCCCGCCAACAGCCCTTTACCAATCAGAGGTCTGTTGTTACTCATCGTAGATCCTTCCTTAGCGAATAAGGCGAGGGAACGCGCTTGACGCTTCTCGCGATGCTCAGTTCACGATTGCCGAGATTTCTCAGCAACCAGATGCAAAGATGTTCATTAGTAGGGCAGAGAACAATCCGACCTGACGTTATGAAATCTGCAAACTGCCTGTAAAAACCCGATTAGTTTTTGGTTTTAGGTGAGCTTTCGTCCCAGCCAGCGGTTCAGTAGAAGCTTATTGAAGCTTGATGCCAACTAAGTTGTCTTGCCTGTTGAGGGACAAGACGAGTCATGTTTGACGTTGATCTCTCGTTAGCTTGCTTGGATTATCACGATGGCTTTACCAACTGTCAAGACTGAGGTCAATCCGGTAGCCACATTGTGCAACGGTGGTTTATGATCTGCGCGCAATTCACGTCACCGGTTAAATTCATTGGCAAATAATCCTCAAAAACGGAGCAACTTTATGGCCAAGACAAAATCGCGCCGCGATTTTTTGAAGCAGGCGAGCGCTGGCGGCGCCGCTCTCACGACGTTTTCCACCCAAAACAGCCTGGCTGCGACGCCTATCGCGCACGAAAATCTGGCGGCCCCGCCTGCTGCCCGCGTGTTGGGCGCAAATGATCGGTTGAATGTCGGGTTCGTCGGTTGTGGCGGACGCATGAACACCCATATTGATTACGTCGTTCGGCGCGCCAAGGAAAAAGGCGACGTGCAACCCGTGGCCGTCTGTGACATTTACGACCGTCGCAAACAACTGGCGCGCGAGCGTACAGGCGTGAGCGAAAAAGACGTTCATCACGACTTTCGCGAATTGTGCGCGCGCAAGGACATTGACGTCGTGGTGATTGCGTCACCCGATCACTGGCATCACGCACACGCCGTTGCCGCGCTCAAAGCAGGCAAAGACGTGTATCTGGAAAAACCCTTCACTTACACGATTGACGAAGCGCGCGAGATTGCCGAACTGGTCAATGCCAGCATAAAGGCCGGAAAGGGGCGCGTGCTGCAAGTCGGCAGCCAATACACCTCGTTCGATCATTTTCACAAAGCGCAAAAGGCCATCAAGGATGGGTTGATCGGCCAGGTGGTTTGGGCGACCGCCGGTTACGGACGCAATGCCAACAAAGAAGGCGGCGAATGGAATTACACGATTGATCCAGGCGCGAGCGAAAAGAACATTGATTGGAAAGCGTTCCTGGGCAATGCGCCCAAACGGGGGTTCAGCGCCGAGCGTTATTTCCGTTGGCGCAAGTATTGGGATTATTCCGGCGGCATCGCGACGGATTTGTTCTATCACGCGCTGGCTCCGTACGTGATGATTACCGGGCAGCAGTTTCCTGAACGAGTGACGGCTTCGGGCGGCATTTATGTCCAGAAAGACCGCGAAGTTCCCGACACCTTGTTGATGAACGTGGACTATTCGACCTTCACGGTGAACCTGTCCTGTTCGGTCGCCAGTGGAGCTTCGCCGCTGTTGGCCGTCAACGGAACCGAAGGCCGCATTATCGTCGCGCAAAAAGGTGAAGACTTCAGTCACAAAACCATCGAAATCGTTCCTGACAACGAATACCGCAAAGAGTTCAAAGCCAAGACCGGCGAAGACAAATTACAGATCGAATGCCAGCCGAATTTGCGCGGCATGCATTTGCACATGGACAACTTCATGGATTGCGTGCGCAGTCGTAAAGAACCGAACCTCGGCGCGGAACTCGGCTACAAGGTGATGGCGGCGATTCGCATGGGAGTTGACGCGTATCGGCAACAAACGACGATCAAATGGGACCCGCGTAAAGAAAAAGCGCTGGTAGCAAAAGCTTGAAAACGAGTGCGGATCGTTTCGTTGGTTCCGTATGCTCCCCACCGATATGGAGAGACGCATGGCTGATTCAATCGAACGTCGCGTAGAGCAGACGTTTCCCTGTTATTACGACCTTTACGTGCCTGAAAGCGCCGGGCCGAAACCGCTGTTGCTTGCGCTGCACGGATACGGCGGCGACAAACGTTCGATGATGAAACTGGCGCGGCGCATCAACGACCAGGATTTTGTCATCGTGGCATTGCAAGGGCCGCATCAGCATCTGGTGATGCCGACGGAAGATTCCCCCAAGCTCGGTTATGGATTTGGCTGGCTGAGCAATTTCAAGCCGGAAGATTCCGTCGCGCTGCATCATCGGCTGTTGAATCAAATCATTGATGAACTTGGCGAATCCGGGCAGGCTGATACAAGTCGGGTTTTCCTGTTGGGCTTTTCGCAAGCCTGTGGCGTGAATTTTCGCTATGCCTTCACGCACGACCGCGTGCGCGGTGTGGTGGCGATTTGCGGCGGAATCCCCGGCGATTGGCCCAGCGCAGAAGAGACGGAAAGCAAATATCACAGCGGCAGTGTAGACGTGCTTTACATTGCTGCCGAACGCGACGAATTTTACACACCGGAACGAATGCGGCAGAACGCTGAGGCGCTCAAACGCCGCGCGCGTTCGGTGGAATTGCAAATCTTCGACGCCAAACACGAAGTCCCGCGCGCGTCTTATTCACTCATGAATGAATGGCTGTTGCGGCAGGCTGGCCGTTGAGCCAGCGGAAAGGATTGCCACGTGTCAGAACTTTTGCCGCTGCTCAGCACGCTCGGCTTGCTCATTCTGCTTTTGTTTGTGTTCGCCATTGCGGCGCATTTTTTCAAATCGCGGCGGCGCAAATGACGTATGCGGCGCAAAATCAATGCTCAACTACTTTTATGACCACCTCAATGTTGGAATCACAAATTGAATCATTCTTTGCCCTGCCCGCTGCCCAATTGACCGGCGACACGCGGCAACAGGCGTTAACCACCTTCAACGAATTCAAGACGGCGCTCAATCGCGGCGAAATCCGTGCCGCCAGCCGCGCGGACAACGGCAACTGGCAAGTGCACTCCTGGGTCAAACGCGGCATTCTGCTCGGCTTTCGGCTGGGCGGAATGGTGGACTATTCGATTGACGAGAACTTTCGTTTTTTTGACAAAGAAACCTATCCGACCAAACGGCTGACCATCAGCGATGGCGTGCGCATTGTGCCGGGCGGGACGTCTGTGCGCGAAGGCGCGTTTGTGGCGTCGGGGGTGACGATCATGCCGCCGGCTTACATCAACGTCGGCGCTTATGTGGACGAAGGCACGATGGTGGATTCGCACGCCTTGGTCGGCAGTTGCGCGCAAATTGGCAAACGCTGCCACATCAGCGCCGCGGCGCAAATCGGCGGCGTGCTGGAACCTGTCGGCGCATTGCCCGTCGTCATCGAAGACGAAGTGCTGGTCGGCGGCAATTGTGGTGTTTACGAAGGAACCATCGTCCGCGAACGCGCCATTTTGGCTTCGGGTGTGACCTTGACCGGTTCCACGCCGCTGTTTGACGCCGTCAAAGGTGCGATTTACCGCCGCGAAGGCGATCAGCCGCTCGAAGTTCCGGCAGGCGCGGTTGTGGTGCCGGGTTCGCGTGCAATTACGGTCGGCGCGGCAAAAGACTGGGGCTTGTCGGTTTACGCGCCGATCATCATCAAATATCGCGACGACAAAACCGAAGCGTCGGTCAAGCTGGAAGAATTCTTGCGGTAACAGGAGCGTACAGAGCTGAAAGCTGAAAGCTGAAAGCTCAACTTTATGCCGAGCGAATTCGATTTCATCAAAGCCATTCAACAAAAAGCCGCCGCGCAATCGGCGGCTGATCTTGTTTTGGGCATCGGAGACGACGCCGCCGTCTGGCGCGAACAGGCCGGACGCGAAACGCTCATCACGGTGGATTTGCTGGTCGAAGACGTGGATTTCAAACTCGCGTACGCGCCGCCGCGCTGGCTTGGTCACAAGGCATTGGCTGTCAGTTTGAGCGATATTGCAGCGATGGGCGGTGCGCCGAAATTCGCGTTGCTGACGCTGGCGATTCCGCCCACGCTTACGTTTCAAACCAGTGCCCCTGCAACTGAAACCTTCTGGCAGGAATTTTTCGCCGGTTATTTTTCGCTGGCTGAAACCTACGGCGTGCAATTGATCGGCGGAGACATTTCTTCTGCGCCGGAACGGCTGACGATTGATTCCATCGTCATCGGACATTGTGCGGCGGGGCGTGCCGTACGAAGAAATGGCGCAAAATCGGGCGATGCCGTTTTCGTTACCGGTTCGTTGGGTGCTTCGGCAGCGGGTTTGAAACTCTTGCTGAACGGCGCGCGCGTCGGCGAAGCGACAAACGAAGCGATGAGCGAAGCGGCGATTCGCACGCATTTGCGACCGGAACCACGTGTGGAATTTGGCCGACGCTTGGGCGAACTGGGCTTGGCAACGGCGATGCTGGATGTCAGCGACGGTTTGGCGCAAGACCTCTCGCACATTTGCGCAGACAGCAGCGTCGGCGCAATTCTCGACTTCGACGCCGTGCCGGTGGCCGAAGAAGTCAGCGTGGTGACGACAAACGCCGCTGACGCCTTCGCGCTGGCCGTCAGCGGCGGAGAGGATTTCGAGCTGCTATTCACCGCCAACACTGAAAATGAAGCTGCGTTATTGATGCTGGCCGACGAATGCCGACTTCGCCTGACGCGCATCGGCGAAATTGTTCCTGCCGACGATACGCCAGCCATACAGCTTCGTCGCGCGAACAAACTCAGCCCATTGTCGCCGCGCGGTTACGATCATTTTGCCGACCGCTAGCAACCAATCCCGGTTTGACGATCCCGCAAACCGTAGCCTATCTTGCTAGCGGCTCTTGGGCTTCACTGAGATTTCAACGGAGACGTACTAAAACAAATGCAACGAGGCGAATACCTGCAAAAAGTTCTGCTGCGCCGTATGGGCGAAGCCATTCGCGATTTCGGCATGATTGCCGACGGCGACAAAATCATGGTCTGTCTGAGCGGCGGCAAAGACAGTTATTCGCTGTTGAATTTGCTGATGGAATTGCGGCGGCGCGCGCCAGTTAATTTTGAGTTGCTGGCCGTCAACCTGGATCAAAAACAGCCGAACTTCCCTGCCCACATCCTGCCGGAATATTTGCAAGGCATCGGCGTACCGTATCGCATTGTCGAACGCGACACGTACTCGGTCGTCAAACGGCTGGTTCCCGAAGGCAAAACGTATTGCTCGGTTTGTTCGCGGCTGCGACGCGGCATCTTGTATGACGTGGCTGTGGAAGAGGGCTGCACCAAAATCGCGCTTGGCCATCACGCCGACGACGTGCTGCAAACCTTCCTGCTGAATTTCCTTTATATCGGCACAATGAAGGCGATGCCGCCGGTTTTGCGTTCGGACGATGGCCGCAACACAGTCATTCGCCCGATGGCCTACATTTGGGAAAAAGACCTGGCCGAATTTGCCGCCACACAGAACTTTCCGATCATTCCTTGCGACCTGTGCGGCTCACAGGAAAACCTGAAGCGCAAACGCATGAAACGGCTGATTGACGAACTGCAACAGGAAATTCCCAAAGTCCGCAAATCCATGCTGACCGCCCTGGGCAATGTCGTGAATACGCATTTGATGGATTCAAACCTCTTCGACTTCAAATCCATTGCATCCGGCATCGGCGGAGGCGTCGGCGACATTTCGGCGGAACTGGATGCGGCGGTCGGCGTCCACGATGAAGCGGGCGAACCGCTGGCGATGCCCGCGCTGGTTTCACTTACGCGCTAACTCTTCCGACAACTCAACGTTCTTGCGGGAAAAATTTGGCTGACTGGTGTGGGCAGACGTTCAGATTCGCCTGCACGAGCACGACATTTTGCGACAGGCTGAGACAGCCTGTCGCAATGTTTTTTGGCCAGCTTGCCCAGCAATCAATCAGTAATGCGCGTGGAAAGTTCCACCAGTTGCCCGGCTCGCAACACTTTCATCGTCAGCGTGTCACCTGAGCGCAACTGATCCAGTCGCCGCTGTAACCCCTGAATGATGGCGGCATTGGGACGCAGCGGTTGCCCCAGAATTTCGACAATTACGTCTCCGCCAATAAGCATTGACTGGGTTTCGACCGTGATGCTGAGTTTGCCTTCTTGCAACCCCAGCCGCGCGCCCAGCGAACCTTCGGCCACGGATTGCACCAACAATCCCGCAGGCTGTGACAAATTGAGCGACGCAGCCAGCGGTCCTTCGACCATCAAGGCTTCAACGCCCATCCAGATGCGTTTTTCTTCCAGCATCAAACGCCGCGCGACATTGGCGGTGACGGCAAAACTCGGCCCTTTGCCGCCGTCTTGTTTGGCCAGCGCGTGACTGACCAGACCGATGACCTCGCCTTTCAGATTAAACACAGGGCCGCCCGAATTGCCTTCATAAAGCGCCATATCAACCTGAAACAATTCCAGCGCTGTCAGGTTTTCAAATACGTTTTCCGTAATGCGCCGGGCGCTGAGCCAACCGACCGCCAGGGAGTGTTTGGCTCCGTATGGCGCACCGATGGCAAAAATCTGCTCGCCAATTTCAGCGCGCTCTGAATCTGCCAACCGCCCGACCGGCACGCCCGACGGGACACGTTCCAATTGCAACAGCGCGACGTCGGCAAACGGCGCGGCGGCAGTGACGCGCGCCGAAACACGTTCACCGCTGACAAATTCCACTTCGACCCGGTCGGCGGCTTGCACGACGTGTGCAGCAGTCAGCACTTTGCCGTCTTCGGAAATCAACACACCAGAGCCAATGTTTTCGACGTTCTCGGTCGGTTCTGGCGTGTTACGCGGAATGACGCGTTGTTGCGTGTGCACAACGATGACCGACGGATTGACGCGCCGAAAAACCTCGCGCAAATCTTGCGCGTGTGCCTGGGAACACATGGTTAAAAGCCCCAGTAACAAAACGAATTTGAACCTCATCCACTCCCCCGTTTTATGTTTATTGGGAGAGCCAATGCGACGGTGACAAACTGGCGCAAGGCTGCCCCTCAGTTTTTTGCTTTACCGATTTCCCCCTCGGCTTCAGCAACCGTTGTGCCGGTGACAAGGTGGCCTTAAATCTTTTTGTCTTGTGGGGGCTACGTAGACTTGGCTTCCGTTCGTGGGCTATCTTTGCGAGAGAGTTCCGCTAACAAACAAAACCAGATTTCACCTGTGAGGGAATATGCCGGGAAAAGCTATGCGCCGTTGCTTCGCCGTGTTGCTGAGTTGCTGTCTGACAATGCCCGTTGCCAGCGTTTCGTTGGGGCAAACCAAACGCGCTCCGCAATTGCCGGGAAAAACCAGCACGGGAACTTTGTTGCCAAATGGCTGGACTTTGACGCCCGCCGGACAACAAATTCCGATCAGCGATTTGCCGCTGAATATGGAGCTGAGCAAGGACGGGCGCTATTTGCTGGTCACGACCAACGGCAACGGCGATCAGACGATCAATGTCATTGACCTGACAGCCAATGCCAATATCCAAACCATCAAAGTCAAAAAATCATGGCTGGGGTTGAATTTCGCGCCGGATGGCAAACGGTTTTATGTGTCGGGCGGCGACGACAACGAAGTGATGATTTACGATTTCGCCAACGGCAAAGCCACCGAAGCCGACAAGATCAATCTGGGCAGCAGCGAGTATCACAAACTCGATGACCGTGGCCGCGCAGAAGCCCGTCGCAAAGGCGCAGGCGAATACGCCTTTCCCGCAGGCGTTGCCGTCACGCCCGACGGCAAGCGGCTTTACGTTGCGGAAAACCTCAGCAACAAGGTCGCGGTGGTTGATCTGGCCACGCAACAAATCGTCACCAAAATTGCGGTTGGCGAATATCCCTACGATTGCGAAATTTCCCAAGACGGCAAGCGTGTTTACATCAGCAATTGGGGCAGTCGCACCATTGCCGTGATTGATCCTGCCAACAATCAGGTCATCGGCAACATTCAAACCGGCGATCATCCCAACGATCTGGAACTGACCCGCAACGGCAAAACGCTTTACGTGGCCAACGCCAACAGCAACACGGTTTCGGTTATTGACACCGCGCAGATGAAGGAGATCGAAGCGATTTCCACTGCCTTGCATCCGAAATCGCCAGCAGGCAGCACGCCGAACGCCGTGGCGCTGTCGCCGGATGAAAAGACGCTTTATATCGCCAACGCCGACAACAACGACATCGCCGTGGTGGATGTGGCGAAACGCGGCGCGAGCGAAGTCGAAGGTTTCATTCCCACCGGTTGGTATCCGACTTCGGTGCGCGTCAGCAAGGATGGCCGCCGCATCTTCGTCGCCAATGGCAAAGGCGTGGCGTCCGCCGCCAATCCCAAAGGCCCGAATCCGTATAAGGTACGCACGGCAGAAACCGAATACATCGGCAGTTTGCTCAAAGGAACTGTGTCGCTGATCCCCAACCCGACCAAGGCCCGTCTGGCGCAACTGACGCGGCAGACTTACAAAAATTCGCCCTACACCGATGCGCTGCTGAAAACCGCCAAAGCCCCGCGTGAAAAAACCGCGATCCCCGTTCGGCTGGGCGATGCGTCGCCGATCAAACACGTCATTTATGTGGTCAAGGAAAACCGCACCTACGATCAGGTTCTGGGCGATATGAAAGAAGGCAACGGCGATGCGAGTTTGTGTTTGTTTGGCGAAGACGTAACGCCCAATCAGCACGCCCTCGCGCGGGAATTTGTGCTGCTCGATAACTTTTACGTGGACGCGGAAGTTTCCGCCGACGGCCACAACTGGTCTATGGCGGCTTACGCGACCGATTACGTTGAAAAAACCTGGCCGACTAACTATTCATCGCGCGGGCGCAGCTACGATTACGAAGGTCAGAAAAAGATTTCGCGCCCAACCGAAGGCTACATCTGGGATCACTGCAAACGCGCCAAAGTCAGCTATCGCAGCTACGGCGAATTCGTTGATGCGCGCGAAGGCAAACCGGGCGGCGGCGGCGAACTCGGCGGCGACCCCGGCAAATCCGGCAAGGTGAATTACACGCACGAATCCGCGCTGGAAGGTCATTTCAGCCCGACCTTTCCCGCCTGGGATTTGACCATTCCCGACAACGTGCGCGTAGACAAATGGCTGGAAGAGTTTCGCGCCTACGAAAAAGACGGCGGCCTACCGCAATTTCAAATCGTCCGGCTGGGCGGCGACCATACGCAAGGCACACGCGCCGGACAGCCAACGCCGCGCGCCCACGTTGCGGAAAACGATCTGGCCGTTGGGCGACTGGTTGAAGCGGTTTCCCACAGCGAACGTTACTGGAAAGACACCGCCGTTTTCATCATTGAAGACGACGCGCAAAACGGCTCCGACCATGTGGATGCGCACCGTTCCATTGCATTTGTCGTCAGCGCCTATACCAAACGCAAATTCGTGGATTCGACGATGTACACCACGTCGGGGATGTTGCGGACGATGGAACTGATTCTGGGCATTCCGCCGATGAGCCAATACGACGCCGCCGCCACGCCGATGTTTAATGCCTTCACGAACAAGGCGGACCTGACACCATTCAAACACCGTCCGGCGCAAATTGATTTAACCGAAAAGAACACGCCCAACGCGCCTGGCGCGCGGCGTTCGGCGCAACTCGATTTCAGCAAGGAAGACGCCGCGCCCGATATTGAATTCAACGAAATCATCTGGAAAGCCGTACGCGGCGCACATTCGCAAATGCCTGCGCCGGTGCGCAGCGCGTTTGTGCGCGCAGTCGAAGACGATGACGACGAGGAAGAAGAAGAGAAAGAAGAATCCGCCAAAGGCGCGGAAAAGAACGTGCGCCGAAAACCAAAAGCGAAATTACGCGAAGAGCGTTAAACTTCTGGTGCACGGAAAAATCGCTGGAGGATGCAAATGAAAGAAATCAATATCGGGGCCGCTGTCTTGAGCAATGGCCGCGAAGTCGGTTCGGTAGAACAAGTTGTTTTGGATTGCGATTCGTTTGAAGCATCGCAATTCGTCATCAAGTTTGGCGGCACGCTTCATTCTGAATTGCGGCTGATGCCCGCAGAGTGGGTACTGAGCGCCGAACACAATCGCGTAGACATCAATCGCTCGGACGAGGAATTGGCGAATTTGCCAAATTTTGAAGTGCAGCATTACACGCGGTTGGATGAATTGGGCGAAGAGCACCTGGAGCATCCGCGTTCGAAGATCAAACCGACGGACTGGATCAACTATTTTGTGCCGTTGTTGACGCGCGCTTTGGGCGAACCGTACGCCGAACCTGGCGTCAGAGTCACCGAACCTTTCCTGGCGGCGTCAGAGAGCGCTATTCCGCGCGGGTTGGCGGTGCATTCCAACGACGGCCACAAAGTAGGCGAAGTCCAGGATGTGCTGTTTAGTGAACCTGACTGGCGGTTGAGTGGCATCGTCATGACGCGCGGTTTGGTGCTCAAACATCCGCTGCGCGTGCCTGCGGATTGGGTGGCCAAAATCGAGCGCGAATATTTGCTGCTCAATCGCTCAAAACAACAGGTCGAAGATTGGGAACGGCAATCAGAAGACAAATAAAGCCTGAAAACAAAAAACAGATGAAGCGGCGAAACTTTCTCTCTCGCATGACACAAGCAGGCGGCGGCGCACTTGCGGCGCGCGTGATTACGCCAGGACTGCTGGCAAACGCGCCCGCCATCATTACCTCTGCCCAGGCCCGCCCGCTGACGCCGTTTGGCGTGATGAGCGGCGACGTTTCTGCGGATCGTGCCATCGTCTGGAGTCGCACGGATCGCCCGGCGCGGATGATTGTCGAATACGCCACTACCGAGTCGTGGCAAAACGCGCAGCGCGTAGTTGGACCGGCGGCGCTCGAACCCGGCGATTTCACTGCGCGCGTGGATTTGGCTGGCTTGCCAGCCGGGCAAAAGATTTTCTACCGCGTCAGCTTTCAGGATTTGAGCGACAGCAAACTGGTTAGCGAACCGGTCATCGGCAGCTTTCGCACGCCGCCGACCGGCAAAAACAATATACGTTTTGTCTGGGGCGGAGACGTTTGCGGACAAGGCTGGGGCATCAACCCGGAATTCGGCGGCATGAAAATTTACGAGGCGATGCGCCGTATGCAGCCTGATTTTTTCATTCATTCGGGCGATACGATTTACGCCGACAACGTCATTCAACCCGAAGTGAAATTGGATGACGGCTCGCTGTGGAAGAATCTGACTGCGCCGGAAAAGTCCAAAGTCGCCGAAACGCTCGACGAATTTCGCGGCAATCATCGCTATAACCTGCGCGACGAAAATTTCCGTCGCTTTAACGCCGAAGTCCCGATGCTGGCGCAATGGGACGATCACGAAGTGCGCAACAACTGGTATCCGGGCCAAATCCTCGACGACGCCAAATACACGGTCAAAAGCGTTGACCTGCTGGCGGCGCGCGCCAAACGCGCATTTCTGGATTACACGCCCTTGCGGTTTAACGCAGACGATCCTGAACGGGTGTATCGCGCATACAACTACGGGCCGCTGCTGGATGTTTTCATGCTGGATGAGCGCAGCTATCGTGCCGCCAACAACGCCAACCGGCAGCCTGCTGAAAACGAGGAAACGGTGTTTTTCGGCAGCGCACAGATTCGCTGGTTGAAACAGCGGTTGCTGGCTTCGCGCGCAACCTGGAAAGTGATTGCCAGCGACATGCCCATCGGCATCGTGGTGAAAGACGGCAAAAACTATGAAGCCTTTGCCAATGGCAACGGCCCGGCGTTGGGGCGCGAATTGGAGTTGGCGGAATTGTTGCGCTTCATCAAACGCAATCGCGTCAAAAACGTCATCTGGGTAACAGCCGACGTGCATTATTGCGCGGCGCACTATTACGATCCGGCCAAAGCGCAATTCAATGACTTCACACCATTTTGGGAATTTGTGGCCGGGCCGTTGAATGCCGGGACATTTGGTCCGGGAGAAATGGATGACACCTTTGGCCCGCAAGTGAAATTCACCGGCATTCCTAAAGGCATGAAACCGAATCGTTCGCCTAAAGATGGTCTGCAGTTTTTTGGTGCGGTGAACATTGACGGCAAATCCGGGATGTTGACCGTTGGCTTGCATGACATTGGCGGCAAACAGCTTTTCAGTGTAGATTTGCCGCCGCAAAAATGATCCCCCGGACAAATCTTCAAACTCGAAAGCGCGAGACGCAATGTCGTCAGTCCTAACCTTAGCCAATCTGCTCACCGTATTACGGCTGATCATGATTCCCGTCTTTGTGTCGGAGCTTTACTATCAGAATTTCCGCTGGGCGCTGGGCATCTTCTTTTTGGCGGCAATCACCGACGGGCTGGACGGACTGGTCGCGCGCAGCTTTAACCAGAAAACCCAACTGGGCGCGATTCTCGATCCGATGGCCGACAAACTGTTGCTGGTCACGGCCTTTGTCACGTTGTCGCTGCCGCGCTTTACGCTGACGCCGCCGATCCCTTTTTGGCTGACGGCCACGGCCATCAGCCGCGATGTTTTTATCGTGTTGGGCGCGTTGGTGATCAACATGACAACAGGCTTTAGTAAGTTCCGCCCTTCGTGGCCGGGCAAACTCAATACCCTGGTGCAGGTTGCGCTGATTGTGCTGTTTCTGGTGGCGAATGCGTTTCAGGTCGCTGCCGAATGGTTACCCGCCGCGTTCTATATCACGTTGGGAATGACAGTATTCTCTGGCTTGCACTACATTGTGCATGTCAATCGCACCATGAACGAACATCAGAATAGTCAGCAATGAGAGGCTGCAGGTGAAAGAACCGTCTAGTTCTGCACAACCAACCGCCAAAGGCCCGATTGAATGGATGCGCTGGGTGCCGGTCGCCTTGCTGGCGCTCGTGTTCTTGACGCTGGTGTTTATCGGCGGGCGGGTGATTTTGGTGCCGTTGTTGATTTCGCTGGCCCTGGCTTATTTGCTGGCGCCAGTTGTACGCTGGTTTGAACGTCGTGGTTGGTCGCGCTCTTATTCGGTCTTGCTGACGCTGACAGCCGTCACGTTGTCATTCATTCTGATCCTGATCTTTATCCTGCCGAGTTTTTGGGAGCAGGTCAGCCGAACATATGACCAAGCCCGCACGTTAACCAGCGATCAATCTCGTGTCGAACCGCTGCTGGAAAACATCAAACAGGTCAATCCACAGCTTTACGGAATTCTGCAGGCGCAACTGCTGCGGCTGAAAAATCCTGCCGAGCAGGAACGGTTGCGTTCGCTGGTGGGCGGCTGGTTGCAAAGCGGGTTGTTCAAATTGGTAGACCTCACGGCGTCTATCCTCGACCTGCTGTTGATTCCGTTTTTCGTCTATTACTTGCTGGCGGATTACCGCGCTATGCGCGCGCGCATTGACCGTCTGATTCCGCCACGCTATCGCCCGATCACCGCCGGACTGTTTCTGCAAATCAACAACGTTATTTCCTCGTACGTTCGCAGTCAGTTGCTGATCGGATTGACGATGGGCGTGCTTTATTCCATTGGCTTTGCTGTGTTCCGCGTGCCACTGGCGATCACCATCGGAATGTTATCCGGTTTGCTCAACTTCGTGCCATATCTGGGCACGCTCAGCGGTCTGGTGATGTCGCTGTCGTTTGTCGCTCTGGATGGTGCTGGTTGGGGGCGAATTTTGGGTGTGCTGGTGGTTTTCATCATTGTGCAGAGCGTCGAAGGTTATTACCTGACTCCGAAATATCTGGGGGGCAGTCTAGACCTGCACCCGATGTGGGTTTTAGTCGGATTGATGATCGGCGGCAACCTCTTTGGTCTATTGGGCATTATTTTGGCCGTACCCGTGATTGCCATCGCCAAAGTTTTGCTAGGCTTTCTCGAAAATTTATACGCCGCATCCAATTTTTACCGTCTCGCCGGGTTGAATTTGTTAACTGACCAGGGAAGACCAATCGAACAGTCTCCTGGTGGGTTGGTCATTGAAGATTCGTTTTCTGAGCGCCCGCGCCGCGCCGTCATCACGACGGCTGAGTTGAAATCCCGTATTTTCCGTGAACAAACGCCTTCCTCCTCCTCATCCCCCCCTTCCGACCCTGAGTAAGTCACAGATTTACATTTTGCCGATCAAAATTCTTGACAGTGAGAGACTCAACTCTTATACTGCGCCCGAATTTAATAATTCGCTATTTTCGTATCCAAAAGTCTTGTGAGTGCAAGAGTTAACGACTCTGAGAGTTGATTACGCTATGCAGGGGAGGCTGAATGAGCAAAGTAATTGGTATTGACTTGGGGACGACTAACTCAGTCGTCGCGATCATGGAAGGCAGTGAGCCAACCGTTATCACTAATTCGGAAGGTGGGCGTACAACCCCTTCTGTGGTGGGATTTGCCAAAGATGACAATCGTTTGGTGGGGCAAGTGGCCAAACGTCAGGCGGTAACCAATCCTGAAAACACCATCTATTCAATCAAGCGCTTTATGGGGCGTCGTTTTAGCGAAGTGAGCGACGAGATCAAACAGGTGCCCTATCAGGTTGGTGCGGCTTCAAATGGCGACGTGCGCGTGACGGCAGGTGGCAAGGATTATTCGCCGCCGGAAATTTCGGCGATGATCCTGCAAAAACTGAAGCAGGCCGCCGAAGATTATTTGGGGCAAAAAGTCGAAAAGGCTGTGATCACCGTGCCGGCGTATTTCAACGACGCGCAACGGCAGGCGACCAAAGATGCCGGACGGATCGCGGGATTGGAAGTGCTGCGCATCGTCAACGAACCGACAGCGGCGGCACTGGCCTATGGTTTGGACAAGAAAAAAGACGAAACGATTGCGGTGTTCGACTTTGGCGGCGGCACCTTTGACATTTCCATCCTGGAAGTCGGCGAAGGCGTCGTGGAAGTGAAATCCACCAATGGCGATACGCACTTGGGCGGTGACGACATTGACGAGCGATTGATCCAGTGGATCATTGACGAATTCAAGAAAGATCAAGGCATTGACCTGTCGAAAGACAAGATGGCGTTGCAACGTCTGAAAGAAGCGGCGGAAAAAGCCAAGATCGAGCTTTCGTCCACGATGGAAACGGAAATCAACCTGCCGTTTATCACGGCGGATGCTTCCGGGCCGAAGCACCTGGTTATGAAACTGACCCGGGCGAAATTTGAATCGCTGGTTGACGATCTGCTCAAACGTACGCTCGAACCGTGCAAACAAGCGCTGAAAGACGCAGGTCTGGACGCCAGCAAGATTGACGAAGTGGTGCTGGTCGGCGGTTCAACCCGCATTCCGAAGATTCAGGAAATGGTCAAGACCTTCTTCGGCAAAGAGCCGCACAAAGGCGTCAATCCGGATGAAGTCGTGGCCGTTGGCGCGGCGGTGCAAGCGGGTGTCTTGTCGGGCGAAGTGAAAGACCTGTTGTTGCTCGACGTGACGCCGTTGTCATTGGGGATTGAAACCCTGGGCGGCGTGTTCACGAAATTGATTGATCGCAACACGACGATTCCGACGCGCAAGAGCGAAGTGTTCTCGACCGCGACCGACAATCAAACTTCGGTCGAAGTTCACGTGTTGCAGGGCGAACGCCAAATGGCGGGCGACAACCGCACGCTGGGCAAATTCCATCTGGTGGGGATTCCGCCTGCGCCGCGCGGCATGCCGCAAATCGAGGTCACCTTTGACATTGACGCCAACGGCATTGTCAACGTGTCAGCCCGCGATTTGGGCACGGGCCGCGAACAAAAAATCACCATCACGGCGTCGTCAGGTCTGTCGAAAGACGAAATTGACCGGATGATGCGTGACGCTGATTCGCACGCGGAAGACGACAAACGCAAACGCGAAGCGATTGAGACGAAAAACCGGCTGGATCAGTTCATCTACCAGACCGAAAAGACCATCGCCGACAATCGCGAACGCATTGCAGTGGGCTTGATTTCCGAGGCGGAAACCGCAATCGCCGACGCCAAGAAAGTGGTCGAGGCCAACAACTCGGAGCAATTCCAGGCGCAGCTCGATAACCTGACGCGCATTTCGCATCGTATCGCTGAATCGCTGTACCAACAGCAATCCGGCGGCGCATCCGAAGCCGCAGGCGCAGGCGCACAAGGCGCTGCCGGCGGTGGAGCGACAGGCAAACCCGGCGGTGATGACGTGATTGATGCGGAATACATCGACGTGGACGATAACAAATAAGCAGTTGCTGGCGGGTGCGGGGAACTTTCGTTGCTGAATGAAAGTTCCCTTTCCGCCTGAAACGTGTTCGTCACTGGATTGTCATGGCCAAACAGCATCGCCTTCTGAATGAATTGACGGAGATTGAGCGGCAGTTGACACAATTGCTGCGCAGCTCTGGCGTTTACAGCGTCGAACAAGGCGCAAACGCCTGGTCGCCTGCGGTTGATATTTATGAAACTCCCACAGGCTTTGTCTTGACAGCAGAAGTCCCAGGCGTCAAAAGCCCGGAAATTGATATCAAGGTTATCGACCGTACCTTGATCCTGCGCGGAGAACGCCGTTGGGAGCGCGACGCGGCGGGCGAACATTTTCATCGCCTGGAAAGCTCTTACGGCAAATTCGAACGCAATTTTTCTCTGTCGGAAGGCATTGACGCAGAAGGGATTTCTGCTGAGCTGTCAGATGGCATTCTGAAAGTCGTGCTGCCCAAACGCACGACTCCAAGCAAACAAATCGAGATTAAAACTGAGGACTGATTGCTGAGTGCTGCGCGCTGAAGCACGTGACTCTCACGCAGCCTTCAGTCCGCATCACGCGGTCCTGTTTTTATGGCTCAACGCGAAGACTATTACAAATTGCTGGGCGTCAGTCGCACAGCCTCGTCAGATGACATTCGCAAAGCGTATCGTCGCCTGGCGCGCAAATATCACCCGGATGTAAACCCCGGCGACAAAGCGGCGGAAGAGAAATTCAAGCAAATCTCGGAAGCCAACGACATTTTGTCGGATGAGAAGAAGCGCGAGGTTTACGATAAGTTCGGGTCTTATAGCGAGAACCTGCGCGAAGCCGCTGGGCGCGGCGCAGCAGGCGGACCGGGCTTTGACTTTGATTGGAGCAACATCTTCACCGGTGGCGCGGCTCCCGGACAAAGCCCAGGCGGAGATGCCAGCGGGTCGAGCTTCCGTGACATGTTCAGCGAGCTCTTTGGCGGCAGCGGGCGCGCAACCACTAGCGCGCGCCCACAAATGCAGCGCGGCTCAGACATCGAAATTCCGCTGGCACTCAGTTTTGAAGAAGCGATCAACGGTCTGACCACCAACATCAATGTCAGCCGTAGCGAACCTTGCGCACGTTGCAACGGCAGTGGCGAAGGCGGCAGCGGCATGGTCATTTGCGTGACCTGTAACGGCAGCGGGAAAATTTCTTCCGGCGGCGGTTTTTTGCGCTTTGACCAGACCTGCGGCGATTGCAACGGCACTGGCAAACGTCGCCAACCGTGTGCGGCCTGCCACGGACGCGGTGTTGTTCCGCGCAGCGAAGGCGTTAAGGTTCGTATTCCGGCAGGCGTTGACACCGGTTCGCGCGTGCGTGTCGCAGGCAAAGGACACGCCGGTTTGCGCGGTGCGCCTCCCGGCGATCTGTTCATCATCACGAATGTCGCCGCGCATAAAATCTTCACGCGCAAAGGCGACAACATTCATTGCGTGATTCCGATCACCGTGCCCGAAGCTGCGTTGGGCGCAAAAATTGAAGTGCCAACCGTCAGCGGCAAAGCGCAATTGCGCATTCCGCCTGGCACGCAATCCGGCCAGGTTTTTCGCCTGCGCGAAAAAGGCGCACCGAGTTTGCGCGGCAATGTGCGCGGCGATCAGTTCGTGGAAGTAAAAGTCGTTTTGCCTGACATCATTGACGAAGACTCAAAAAATCTGTTGCGCGATTTCGAGCGCCGCAACCCGGACAACCCGCGCAAGAAGCTGGGGTTGGAATAAGCCGCCGGGAAACATTCCCTAGCAGGAGAGCTTATGACGCCGAAAAATTCCGGTCCGAAACGGCGCGCCAAAGGCTACACCATCAGCGCCGTCGCTGATCATTACGGGATTCACCAACAAACACTGCGCCTTTACGAGCGCGAAGGCTTGCTCAAACCTTCGCGCTCTGAAGGCAATGTACGCCTTTACACCGATGAAGACCTGGAACGCCTGGATGTGATTTTGAAATTGACCCGCGATCTGGGCGTCAATCTGGCGGGCGTCGAAATCATCCTGAATATGCGGGAAAAGATGGACCAGATGCAGCAGGAATTTAACCGCTTTTTCGGAATGCTGCGCGATTACATGGCCAACCAAACCATCATCGAACACGACACCCAAGCCACCCAGGCGCTGGTTCCGACACGGCGTACCGTGGTCGTCAAATCAGCCAGCCGCCGCACCATCAAGATCGAAGACCCGACTGAAGACTGAGCTCGAGTCAACGCCGTGAAATCAGGCCGACCAAAAGCCAGCACTCTGATCGTAGCTTTACTATCCGCGACTACACGGTTTCTGTACTTCCCCCGCACGAACGCTATGATTTCGGCCAAGACTTCCTGGCTTGAGAGGATTTTTAATCGGTTGACGGATTGAAAAAGATCTCTCGCACCTCGACCTGGCCCCGAGTGACGACGACGCCTTTGCGCGCCCACGCCAGCGCCTCATCCATATCAGCGCATTCCAATATCCAAAAACCGCCGATATGTTCCTTGGTCTCAAGGTACGGCCCGTCGGTGATGAGGACTCCGCCATCGGTCTGTGCCCGTAGGGATTTCGCAGCCCCAAGGCCGCAAGCGAATTTCCTGACGCCAGCAGCAATCATCTCTTTGTTAAGCGCGTGAATCTCGCGGCCCGTCGCTTCGTCCATTTGAGACGGGTCGAAATCGTCGGGAAGGTAACCTGCAACCAAATATTGCGGCATAATTTCTCCTTTTTCTCTATAACGGGTTTCGGGTGGGCCCATTCGCCCTCCCTTCACCAGATAGTCGAACAGCCGGACCGGAATTCGACAGACCGCTCAAATTTTATTTTTTCTTCTCTGCTTCCAACTGCCGAATCCGTTCTTGCAGGAATTGTCGCTCTGGCTCCTGTTGCGTCAGTACCAGAGCTTTCTCATAAGAGGACCGGGCCTCAAGTGTCCGGCCAAGCCTGCGGTACATTTCAGCACGGGCTGAATGAGCCAGGTAATAATTGACCAATTCGCCATCTTCCAGCAGTGCTTCGATATGCTTCAGACCAGCTTCTGGGCCATCGCGCTCTGCAATCGCCACAGCACGATTCAGCCGGACAACCGGCGAAGGCTGAATTCGTAACAATTGGTCGTAAATTGCAACAATCTGCCGCCAATCGGTCGCGGCAACCGATTCCGCCTCTGCATGAACGGCCACAATCGCAGCCTGCAGTGTGTATGCGCCGAAGCGGTGCGAATGCAAGGCTGTCTTTACCAAGGCAACGCCTTCAGCGATCTGTTCTTGATTCCAGAGCGAGCGATCCTGATTCTCCAGCAGAATCAGCTTTCCGGTCGGAGTGGTCCGCGCGGCGTGACGAGATTCCTGCAACAACATCAGGGAAAGCAGCCCAATGACTTCCGGCTCTGGCTGGAGCTCGGCTAACAATCGGCCCAGGCGGATCGCCTCGCCGGTCAGCTCAGCCCGCCTGACTTCCGTTCCCCGCGCAGCCAAATACCCCTCGTTAAAGATGAGATAGATGACCTGAAGCACCGCGCCCAATCGCTCTGGCAACTCCTGCGGCGTCGGCACCTGATACGGAATCGGTGTCTCTCGAATTTTTGTCTTGGCGCGCACAATGCGCTGCGCAAGCGTGTGCGGAGAAACGAGAAAGGCCTTTGCGATCTCCTCGGTGGTCAACCCACACACCTCACGCAAGGTGAGCGCAACCCGCGCTTCCGGCGCTAGCAATGGGTGACAACACGTAAAGATCAGGCGCAGCCGATCATCCTCAAGGCTCTCCTCTTCATTGGACTTTTCCGCCGCATCCCATTGCGCTTCGAGGTATCGCGCAAGCTCGTCTTGAGACGCATCAAACCTTGCCCGGCGGCGCAAAGTATCAATCGCTTTGAATCGCGCTGTCGAAATCAACCACGGTCGCGGGTTGTCAGGTATTCCATTCGTAGGCCACAGGCTGAGCGCAGCCGCAAAGGCTTCGTGCATTGCCTCTTCAGCAAGATCAAAATCACCAAGCAAGCGGATCAGAGTTGCCAGGATTCGCCCCGCATCCTGGCAATAAAGGGAGTCGAGCAATGCGCGTATCTGCTCGGTGGAACGTTCAGACATGACAGCGACCTTGGCAAATCAGCGATCCGAATCAATTTAGCAAACGGCGGCTTGACGCAAAGCGCTCAGGTCGCGACTCTGCTGTATGCGGCATCGTTCCCCTGCGTTTTCGTAATCGCGTTGCCTTGTAAAACATCACCAGCGAATTCCACGTTATCGCTGCGCTGCTGCGCCCAGCAGCACTTGGCCGGGCCGTGCATCCGTCATTTTGCCGTTGTCGAGCACAACCGTGCCATTCACGAACACGTAACTGACGCCTTCGGCGTATTGGTGTGGGTCGGCAAAGGTCGCGCGGTCAAGGATGCGCGCCGCATCGAAAATGGCGATATCGGCTTTCATGCCCGGACGCAGTACACCGCGATCTTGCAATCCCAACCGCGCCGCAGGCAGCGAAGTCATTTTACGGATGGCATCTTCCAACGTCAGCACACGTTTTTCGCGCACATACACGCCCAGCACGCGGGCAAACGTGCCGTAACTGCGCGGATGCGGAACGCCGCGTTTGGGGATTTCGACGCCGCCGTCAGACGCCACCATCGTCAGCGAGTCTTTTAGAATGCGTACCAGGTCGTCTTCGTTGATGGCGTGAAAGATGGCCGAAGCGCCGCCACGGGCAACGAGTTCGAGCGCAGTTTCAGCGGCGTCTTCAAACGAAGTCGAACGTCCGCGCGCAGTCGTGATCTCGGCCAGATTCTTCCCTTCCAGACCTTGATCCCAACTGCAGCGCGCGATGTAAACGTTTTTGGGGTCGCCGCCGCCGCGATCAAACTTGATGCTTTCGATAACAGCAGCTTTGATTTTGGCGCGGATGGCCGGGTCTTCCAGCCGTTTGACCAATTCGCGCTGGCCGCCTTCCTGTGCCCATTGCGGCAAAAGCGCAACCAGCCCCGTGCTCGAAGCGGTATAAGGATACTGATCAATCGTGACATCTACGCCACGAGCGCGCGCTTCGGCGACCAGGCGCAAGGTGTCTACGCTGCGCCCCCAGTTGCCTTTGCCGACGATCTTGTGATGCGTCACCTGCGTGGGCAATCCGCCGCGCTCGCCGATGGTGATGGTTTCTTCAACGCTTTTGAGCACACCTGACGCCTCGTCGCGCATGTGCGACGTGTGAATGCCGCCCATCCGTCCGGCGACTTTGGCCAATTCGATGACTTCCTCGGTCGGCGTGTAATTGCCGGGCACATAGAACAATCCGGTGCTCAATCCAAGCGCGCCTTGTTCCATCGCCTCTTTCACCAGAGCTTTCATCTTTTCGATTTCTTCGGGCGTGGCGCGGCGATTGACCAAGCCGATGACGCTTTCGCGGATGGAGCCTTGGCCGACGAGTGCGCCCATGTTGATGGCGATGCGCGCTTGCGTCAGGCGATCAAAAAACGGTTTCAGCGGCAACGGCGAACTTCCGTCCGGCCCTTCGATGGCAGAAGTCACCCCCTGGCGAATGTAGTTTTCGGCCTTGGTTTCTTCAAAAATCGTGCGGCGCGCGTGCGAATGGATATCAATGAAACCGGGCGCTACGACTTGGTCGTTGGCTTCGATCACGCGGCGGGCGGTAACGCCGTCGAGTTTGCCAATGGCGGCAATCGTGCCTTCGCCCAAGGCGACATCCGCGCGAAACCAGGCCGCGCCGGTGCCATCAACAATGCGTCCGCCGCGAATGAGTAAATCGTAGGTTTGCGTTTGCTTTGCAGGCAAAGCCGGAACAAGGAGCCAAAACAGGCAAAAAACGAATTGGAAAAGAGTTTTCATCTGTGTTTACCGGAAACGGTTGGTACGCTTGGGCGAAGTTGACAGAGTGTGATGACAGACTGTCAGGGGTTTCATCTGTGAGTTCGGAAATCGAATTACCGCTGCTGCATTGTTTTCCCGAAGCGAATCATACGTCTCCATACTAAACATGTGGAATGAGCTTTACTGGGACAAGGAAAAAAACGCCGTGCGGACGAAATTCCCGCGGCTTGACGTGGACGAAGCAGGCCAGTCTCAGGCGTGTTCCCCTTGGCTAATTTTTGACAGAAACCATTGTTTTCAGACGGACCGTCTCATTTTCCCTGATACAGATCAAAAAATCTCTGCCGGTGATAGTTTTCGCCAGCTTCTTTCGCCTTAAACAGTGGGCGGCAATGGCCGCGCTGGAAAATCGCGAAAGGAGGCCGCAACAGTGCGTGAGTACGGCCTTCAAATGAAGATAAAACAAAAATATGGAGCGAGGAAAACGATGAGACAATTTCAGATTTTAAGGCGAATAACAACGTTTCTGCTGATGTGCGGGTTGCTGCTTCCGGCAGTTCCCGCGCGCGGACGGGCCGGAGCGGCAGCGTCCCTGGCGGTGCCGGATTACAAAACCATCTTTCACGTACGTGAAATCAATGCCTTGAGCGGTGCGGTCGGCGGAGTGACCGAGTCGCAAATCTGGCCGCTCAATCGTCGCGGCGGCATTTCCTTAGTCCGGCCTTTCAGAGTTGGCAGCAATAATTTCATTTTCTTTTTGCGTAAGCATTCGGGCGAAGCCTTCATCCAACAACTCGGCCCTAACGGCCAGCTTGGTGCAACGACTGACTACAGAAACCTGGAAGCAGGATGGACGGCTGCTGACTTCATTTATTTTGGCGCGAACGCGTATCTGGTCTTGCACAATTCTTTCACCGGTCAGGTGCGAACGCATCAGGTGCTGGCGAACGGCAAGTTCGCAGCCCAACAGAATTCCGAGCTGGCATCACCCAACTTGCAGGATACACATCTTTTCAGCCCTTACTTTTACAATGGCCAATGGCGTATGTTCGCGCTTGATCCGTGGACGGGGGTGACGGTGACCTCATCCGGTAATTGGACGAATATGACCACAGACCAATGGACGCGCGGCTGGACGAGCCTGGATCATTTGACCGTCGGCGGCATTGCCTATCGCTTGGTTTACAAGGCCGCGGGCGATCCGCTGGAAGCCGGCACGGCGGACACTGATCAGCTCGGGCGATTTGTGGTTCAACGAATCGGCGCCGACGGTGTCACGCCACAAAACATTCACGACGAAGTTATCGCCGGCGGTTGGTCGTCGGTGAGTTTTGTGCCTTCGTCGGGCGAAGCCTTATCAATCAACAAAATTCTCTTCTACCGCAACGACACCGGCGAATATCAAGTGCGCGGCCTTTTTGCCCCGGCAGGCGTCGGCCCAGTTATCACGAGCGGCAACATCGGCGAAGGCTACACCGACCTTAAAGCCGCCGTCGTGGGCGGACGCATCCTGTTGACGGCGCTCAACGAAGAAAACGCCGAGGCCTTCACCGCCGCCAACGCTGAAAGGATGGCGCTCACGATTCACAATGAATTGAAGAACAAAACCATCGGCTATCAATTCCTGTTGATGCAATCCGGCAAGGTCATTTACAGCCGCGCGCATGGGCTGACGCGGCTGGCGCCGACGCAAGTCCCCATGACCACGCGAACGCGCCTGGATTTAGGCAGTGTCGGCAAAATGATAACCACGATGACAACGCTCAAGCTGGTGGAGCAAGGGAAACTGTTTCTTTACAACCCCATCACCGAGCAAATTGACGCCAACAAATATCCGTCAGTCCACGACTGGGTCAAACAGCGCAATTTGATTGACCTGATGAAACAAACCACCGGCTTTGAGCGCAACAGCCCTGGCTGCGTGGGCGACGAAAATACATTCCAAGTGCAGTGCCAACCGTTCTTCAGCGCCTCGCCGACGCTTGAGTGCAAGGATGGGCTGTGCCCGCGCGCATACAACAACGCCAATTTCGGCGCGCTGCGCCAGGTGATCGAGAACGTTTCGGGAACCACAACGACGGCACAGTTGGTCCAGTTCACGCATGACCTGTGGGCCAAAAAGCTTGATCTGGGTGGCTCAAACGCGATTGCCTGCAGCACTTATCCCAATGCCCACTCCTTCCAACGTTGCGCGGGCAGCGAGGGCTGCATCAATTACAACGGTGTGTGGTGGCAGCAGGAAGTGGTGGAGAAGCAATATTCCGCCAGTTGCGGCGCAGGTGGCTGGCACGCTTCGGCGCGGCAGATGGGCGAATTCATGTCCGCCGCACGCTACGCCAAGGTGCTCACCGACAACGTCAACGACCTGTTTATGAGCACTGAACACACGGCCCTGGTGGACGACGCGCCTGAAGCCGGTGCGACGGCCATCGGTTGGGAGCCAGCCTGGCAGGTCGAAGGCAGCAACGAGAAACTGTTGCACAAGGACGGAGATCGCATCGGCGTGGCGTACGTCACACAACTGCCTAACCGCATGGACGCCATTCTGATCGTCAACACCAGCCTGGCCAATCACCCCAAGGGGTTGCTGCGCGACGCCTACAAATATGCCGCCGGCCTGAGCCCCAAGCTGCCCACCTATGTTGAAGTCACAACCGACGGTTCGGCAACCGCAGGCGCGATTGGCGAAGTGGCCGTCAACACCATCTCAAGCGCGGCGGGCGGCTAGTTCGCCACGGCGGTTCGCGACAGCGACGGGCAGCTGAATGTCATCGGCTGGAACCGAACGACGGGCGGTTCGCTTATCAGGGAAGGGACAACAGCAGCCGGTGCGGCCAGCGAAATAGCCATCACCGATGGCGAAGGCTTCGTTACGGCCCTGCGCAACGGATTGGGCAATCTGCAGCTCATCGCGTGGTCGGCGTCGTCAGGCTCGGCAGCCAACATCAAACGCGAAGGCAGCGTCAGCGCTGGCGCGGTCAGCCAGGTGTCGGCCACCAAATTGGCTGGTCTGGGTTCGCTCGACGGACGTGTCGCCACCGCCGTGCGCAACGGCGAAGGCAATCTGCAGGTGGACGTATGGGATTTCCACAACGCCAGCGATCAGGTGACGCGCCGCAGCACGCTGGTAGGTGGCGCCGTCAGCGAAGTGGCAGTCAAAACACTGCGCCACGGCAGCTCACTGAACCAGGCCACACGATTCGCCACCGCCGTGCGCAACAGCGAAGGCAAGTTGCAGATTGACATCTGGGACGTTGATGCCAACGGCCAACTGACGCGCAAAGGCAAAGCCAGCGCCAGCGCGGTCACCAGCGCCGCCGCCAAGAACAAAATCGCCATCGGGCGGTGGGACGACGACGATATCTTCACGGCTTCGATCAACGCCGATGGCAAGCTCGAAATCACTCAGTGGGCAGTCAGCGAATCGGGCCTGCTCACCAAAGGCGACCTGGCAACTACCGGCGGCGAAGTCACCGAAATCGCCGCTTCGGGCAGCGCCACGGTAATGCGGCTGAAAAACGACGACGGAACCTTCAAGCTGATCAACTGGCGCATCATCAATGGCCAGCTTGTGCGCCACGGCGAAAACGAATGGGACGGGAAAGTCACACAGGTTGCCGCAACCGGCAGCGTTCTGAGCGCAACGCGCATGTCTGACGGAACGCTCAGGCTCGTCAAATGGGTGATCATTGACTAACGTCGCTCACAACCGACGGCAACCCTGAATTGCCGCCGACAAACAAGCGGCCCGCGCCTTTCACCAGCGCGGGCCGCTCATCTATTGCCCTACTGATTTTCTCCCTAGCACTACTCATAAAAAAGCGATCCGCCGCAAATGCGCCCACGACGGATCGCTTTTTTTAATCATCAAGCGTTTTTTACCAAAGCAGCTTCAACCCGAATTGTAGCTGCCGAGGTGAATTGGCTTGTGACGTGATCTGACCGAAAGTCGTCGAGGTCACGCTGGTATTCGGCGAACCGAAACGCGGCGTGTTGAAAGCGTTCAAGGCTTCGACACGGAATTGCACTGCCATCCGTTCGACCGGGCGGAACTGTTTGAACAACGACAAATCAAAATTCTTGATGCCGTCGTTGCGGACGTTCACTGTCGGGCCGACATTGCCAAAGGTGAACGCCGCCGGTTGACTATAGACGCTGGTGTCGAAATATTTGTTCAACCGTTCGTCTACTTTGCCGCTCAGGTTGGGATCGTTGCCGTTCGTGTTTGGACGGGTCAGCGGATTAAAGATGCCCGCCGTGTTGTTGGCAGTGATCGTCAGCGGCGTGCCGCTTTGGAACGTGGTAATGCCATTGAATTGCCAGCCGCCGATGATGGCATCGAGAACGCCCGAGGCGCTGCTACCAAATTTGCGCCCCTTGCCGAAAGGCAATTCGTACAGGTAGCTGATGACAAAACGATGGGCAATATCAATCGTCGCCAGTCCGCGGCTGGCGCGCAGGTTATAGCTGTCTTGATGCGTCAAACCTTCTTCGATGTTTTTCGCCCAGGTGTAATTGCCGTCAAGCATCATTCCCTGTGACAACCGTTTGCCAAAGCTGATTTGCAGCGCGTGATAATTCGACGAAGCGCCGCTGGAATAGAGCGGCGTCAGGTCAGTGAATTGCGGATAGGGCCGCAACAACTGTGCCCGGCTGGTCGTGCGCGACGTGAAAAAGCCGAGCGTTCCCAATCCAAAGAACGGATTAGTCACCGACTGGTTTAGTTGCGATCCCAGCGAGAGGTATTTCGGGTCAAGCTGGTTCAAACTCAAACCGCCTTCGCCGTTGCGCGAAAGCTGCAAGCCCCGGGTACCGACATAGGCAACTTCCAGGTTGGCCTGCCAAGGAAGTTGGCGCTGGATGTTCACGTTCCATTGCTGGCTCCACGGCGTGATGGTCGTTTGCAACACCGATTCCAGATTTGCACCAACCTGCGTCAGCAATCCATCTGCTGCGCCGGGCAGTGCGCGGAAGCCATTCGGATAGGGATTGCGCAACAAGTTAAACGGCGTAATGCCATCCACCGTCGTTTGCCACGGATATTCGATGCGGAAACCGAAGGGA
>JAEUQO010000091.1 GCA_016789605.1 Acidobacteriota bacterium | reverse complement strand
GCCGGATCAGGCGGACGCGTTTGCTGTCCGCTCTGCTGTGCCGCTAACGTGCTTGTCCAGACCAAGACGGTCAGAAGAATGCCGACGAATTGCGTGACTTGTTTGTTTTGCACGATCTGCCTCGTTTCTCTTGGCGAACTCAAACGCAGGAAACTGCTCACGTTGTCTGTGGACGCGTCAAACTATTTCTTCTTTTGCTTTGCCTGATAGGCCTTGGCTTGCTGGCCGACGATGTCTATCAAATTGCCCAACGCAATCTGCACATCAATCAAATGCAACCCCCAATTGGTTTGCACCTGATTGCCCACCACGATGTCGCCCACAATGTCATCTGTGCGCGGGTCTGCCGGATTGCCGTGGACTCTGACCGCCAGATAAGAACCTTTTTCGTTTGAAACGCATTCTGCCGTCAGCAAGCCGGGCACGCTGGCAAATGGCGTCTTGAGCGGTTGCGGAGGCGTCACCCACGGTTTCGGTTCCAAAGAGGACGTATTGCCGCGTCCGGCTGCGGCTAAATATGCGTGCAATGCGCCGCTGCCTCCGATCAACGCCGCCGGATTCGTACACGCGGCGACCATTCCGTCACCCAAAGCACGACCAAACAAACTGTTGGGCGGCGGCGGTACGTTTTCGCGAAATGTCACATAGGAAATGGCGCAACCGGTTTGCGTTGCCGCCCGGCACAAAGGAATGTTTTTGAACGCTCCGCCGACATCCTGGCCTTTGGGAACTGCCAGGTTCGTACCAATCAGCAAAGCCGAGATCAACTGTTTTTGCGCGGGCTTCCCATCAATTTCATTGCGGATCAATTGGGTCAACATTCCCGAACCTTGCGAATGCCCGATCAGCACCACGCCGCGCCCCTGATTGTCATTCGCCAGGTAATGCTTCCAGGCATCAAGCACGTCGTTGTATGCCAGTGCGCGGTCAACCGCCATTGGACGTCCCAACAGATTCGCGCGCAATGCCGCCAGCGTCACTTGCCGATAGAGTGGCGCAAACACCCTGCACTGGACGCCAAACCGTGCGAATTGGTGTTGGATGACGCTGCGCTCTTCCGGTCCGGCATTCATATCACTGTTCGGTGTTGTATCGTTCGACACCGTCGGATACACATAGAAACAATCAATCGGCGCATTGGGATTGGCAACGAACTTTTCTTCCTTCAATTTGCCGTCGGCAGAAACGATTGTCGTGGTCAAATCCACCGCGCAAGCATCTTCCCTGCCCGGACGGCATAGCCAGGTTTCGGCCTTGCTGTAATCATTTTTCGCAGGCGTGGTCTTTTCCGCCGTTTGCGCCTGCACCCCATCCGCTGCAACCAACGCCAACATCAGCGCCACAAGAAAGTTTCGGAGCATGGTGTTTTTCCTCATCGCCAAAGCAAGTTTGTTTGTTAGGGATTGTGGGAAGAGATCGCCGGTCAGCGCTGTTTTTCCACCACACTACTGACCGGTTGGTCAGGCTACACAGAGCCCCCAACCCCGTCAAGGAAATCGCTCCACGACTGCGGTTTCTGCGGCAGGATATCTGCCGACAAAAGAGGTGATACCTTGACACCTATCAGGTGAGTTGTTAGCCTGCTGACCGATCGGAAAGTCACGGCAAAACCAGCGAATCCCTATATTTACTGCATTTTCGAGTCTCCTATGAATTCTCTGAGCGACCCTTTTGAAGCCACAGAAAACGAGCGCCTCGCGCAAATTTATACCGCCGCTGCTGAGCTATTCTGTGAAAAAGGGTTCGACGGAACGTCCATGAGCGCAGTCGCCGAAATGGTCGGCATTACCAAAGCCGGGATTTACCATTTCATCCCAGGCGGCAAGAAAGACTTGCTCTTTGCCATCATGAGCTATGGACTGGATCGCCTGGATACCCACGTGATTACGCCCGCACACGCAATTCCCGACGCCGAAGAACGGTTGCGTTCGATCATCAACAATCACGTTCGGCTGATTACCAGCGGCAGCAAAACTGGCGGACACAATCCCGTCACCATCGTGGTGGAAGAAGTCGGCGGGTTGAGCCCCACACACCGACGCAAAATTGATCAGCGCAAACGCGTCTATGTTGAACTGATCCGCGACACGCTGAAACAGCTTAAACAAGACGGAAAATTGCAGGCCGTGGATGAAACGGTGGCCGCGTTCAGTTTGCTCGGCATCATCCTGTGGATTTCTCGCTGGTATGATCCTGATGGCCGTCTCTCCGCCGAACAGGTCGCAGATGAAATCATGAAATTGGCGTTGGGCAGTTTGCTGCGTCCACAAACGCAACAAGCACACCACTGATTGTCTTTCCGCTCAAGACCTGCACAAATGTTTCTCCGGCTTCGATTGCCAACCAACTTCATTCGCCAAGCAAGCAGAAAGGAAACTCCTTGTCACTTTCATTATTCGACCTTACAGGCAAAACCGCTGTCATCACCGGTTCAACCAAAGGCATTGGCCGCGCCATCGCCGAAGCACTGGCGCGCGCCGGTGCACGCGTGGTGATTTCCAGCCGCAAGGCAGACGCGTGCGCCACTGTCGCGGGTGAATTGCAGCAAGAAGGGTTACAGGCCATCGCCATTCCCTGCCACATTGGCAAACGCGAAGACGTGGAAAATCTGGTGGCGGAAACCAAACGGCAATATGGCCAGATTGACATTCTGGTGTGTAATGCGGCGGTCAATCCGCATTACGGTCCAATGGCGACGCTCAGCGATGATGCGTTCAGCAAAGTCATGGACTCCAACGTGCGCAGCAACTGGTGGCTGTGCAATCTGGTATTGCCCGAAATGGCCGAGCGCAAAGACGGCAGCGTGATCATCGTGTCGAGCATCGGCGGTTTGCGCGGTTCGCTGAATCTGGGCATCTATGCCATTTCCAAGGCGGCGGACTTTCAACTGGCGCGCAATCTGGCGGTCGAATGGGGAAAACACAACATTCGCGTCAATTGCATTGCGCCGGGCATCGTGCGCACGGATTTCGCCCGCGCGTTGTGGGAAAACCCGGAGATTCTGAGCAAGACCGAAGCCGCCACGCCGTTGCGCCGCGTCGGTGAGTCAGAAGACATCGCGGGCGCAGCCGTCTTTCTCGCTTCGCGCGCCAGCAGTTGGATGACCGGCCAAACGATTGTGATTGATGGCGGCGTAACCATTGTGGGCGTCTAACTCCCCCAACCAGCAGGAGCAACCAATGCAAACGTTATCCGCAACCGTAACCGAAGGTTTCAAATCCGCGTTTCGCGATTATGCGCAACGCGTGCGCACGCTCGCCGCCTCAGTCACTGACGAACAGTTCTGGCGCAAACCATACTCATACGGCAACAGCATGGGGCACCTGACACTGCATTTGATCGGCAATTTGAATTACTACCTCGGCGCGCAAATCGCCCAAACCGGCTATGTGCGCGACCGCGAACGCGAATTCACCGACCAGAATCCGCCCGCCAAAGAAGACACCGTGCAGCAATTTGAGGCGACCATTGAAATGGTGTTGGCGATGCTGGACCGACAAGGCGAGGACGGCTGGATGCAAAGTTACAGCGCCGTCGGTGTCGTAGAAGCAGATCGGTTCGGCATCATTTTGCGGTGCGCGGCTCATTGCCATCACCACATTGGCCAGATGATTTACCTGGCCAAAGAACACAATCAGCCACGGTAGTTGTTTGCCGTGGGCTGAAAACGCGTCTCTTGCGCCGCTTCGCCGATGCCTGTGCATTAGCGAAGCGGGTTGCCCCATGCGACCTGTTTTCGTATGGCAGGTTTAAGAATCTTTCCGCCAGGATTGCGCGGCAATGGCTCGGGATGAATAACGACGAATTGCGGCACCTTGAAATCCGCCAGATGGTCGCGCGCAAATGAAACGATTTCGGCGGGCGTCACGGTCATTCCTGGCTGAGGCACAATCACCGCGCCGACCTTTTCCCCCATCATGGTGTCGGGCACGCCGAGCACCGCCACCTCAAACACCGCCGGATGCGCAGCCAGCGCGTTTTCCACTTCGACGCAATACACGTTTTCGCCGCCGCGATTGATCATGTCTTTCTTGCGATCCACGATCTGTACAAAACCATCCTGACTGATGCGCGCCATATCGCCGGTGTGCAACCAACCATTGACGAACGTTTCCGCTGTCGCTTCGGGTTTGTTCCAATAGCCTTTGACCACATTGGCGCCGCGAATCAGCAATTCGCCAACGCCTGATTCGGGGTCAGGTTCGAACAAATCCAAATCCACGATGGGAATGGCAAAGCCGACCGAATCGGGCCGTTCTCGCGCATATTCGTGCGGCAAGAACGTAGAAACCGACGACGTTTCGGTCAGCCCAAACCCATTCCCGACCCGCGCATTAGGAAACGCCGTGAGAATGCGCCCTACCAGTTCGGGAGCCATCGGCGCGCCGCCATATGACAGCCAGCGAACCTGTGACAGATCAAAACTGGCGAAGTTGGGCTGGTTAAGCGCCAACCAGTAAATCGCCGGAACCGAAGTCAGTTGATTGACGCCTTCGGCGACGATGGAGCGCAGAAAGGTTTGCACATCGAACGTCGGCAGAATGACCACCGTGCCGCCGGTCTGACAGGTCGGCAGGAATTGCGCATTACACGCCGTCACGTGAAAGAGCGGCACGCTGATCAACGTGCGCAGCGCGGCAGCGCGCGGCAAAGGTACAATGCGAAAGCGCGATTCGATGATCGAAAGAAAATTCTCGTGCGTCGTCATTGCGCCTTTGGGAAATCCGGTAGTCCCGCTGGTATAGAAAATCGCCGCCAGTTCCGTGCGCGCAACGTTTTCAATGGCAAACGGTGCGCCGTCAGGCATTGGCGCATTCGGCAAAAACGAATAGCGCGCGCCCGAATCAGAAATGACATAGGCGGCTTCTGCCGGGCTGAACCGCGTGTTAACCGGCACGGCGACTGCGCCCGCCAGTTGAATGCCCCAAAACGCCAGACACCACGCCAATCCGTTCCCCAACTGAATCGCCACACGATCACCGGGCTTGACGCCCTCTGCCCGCAATCCACCCGCAATGCGCGCAGCGGCATCCCACAACTGCCCATAGGTTGCGCGCTCGCCGCCGACCTCGACGATTGCTTCAGCGCCGGGCGTCGCCGCAACGCGCTGCCGCAGCATTTCCACCAACGAAGGCGGCAAAACGTCATAACGCGCAACGCCTTGCGCATCACGGGTGATGCCCGTGTAATCAAAGGGACGAATCATCTGCTGGCTCCTTCACATATCGGATGTGCTCGACAAACCGCGAGCAAGCCTATAAGTCAGCCCGCCAACCTTGTCAAATTTGCGTTGCCTTGTCTGAACGCAATCTACCGGTTCTGCCAACCGCTGCGCGCCTGCGGGGAATAAGGCAATTTTGTCGCTTTTCGCGTTGCTTACCGGTCGGTAAGCAAGTAAGATGCGCCCACTTTTTACAAGCTTTCGTACTACCAACTTTTGCGCGAGACAGACGTTTTCACAATCAAGAACCAGTTACGTCCTGTAAGGAGAGTCCGATGAAACACAACAGTCGCCGCACCGGTCTGGCCGTTTCCCTGCTGCTTGGTTTGGGAGTTACGTTGGCTTTGGCTGTGGGCTTGCGCCAGTCCAACGCCGCTCAAATCACCTTTACCAAAGATGTCGCGCCGATTCTGTACAAAAGCTGCGCTGAATGTCATCGCCCGGGCGAAATCGCGCCCATGTCGCTGATGACCTATCAGCAAGTGCGACCGTGGGCTAAATCCATCCGCGAACGCATCGTCGAAGGCTCCATGCCGCCCTGGAGCGCTGATCCCAAGGTCGGCCACTGGGCCAATGATCCGCGTCTTTCGGCGCAAGAAATCGAAACCATCGTGCAATGGGTCAGCGCCGGAGCACCCAAAGGCGACGACAAGGATTTGCCGCCCGCGCCGAAATTCACCGATGGCTGGACGATTGGCACGCCTGACGCCGTGGTCGAGATGCAAAGCGAATACACCGTGCCCGCCGATGGCACGGTTCCCTATCTGTACTTTTCCATGCCGACCGGATTCACCGAAGACAAGTGGGTTCAGGCGCTGGAAATTCGCCCCGGCAATCGCAGCGTCGTGCATCACGTTATCGCATATGCACAAGACGGCAACGTCAAAGACACTGCGCCGGGCGGTGAAGGTGATCTGCGCGCCGGACGCGTGCATCTGGGCGGCATCACACCGAACAAAACCGGCATCACGTTTTCTCCTGGCACGGCCAAGCTGATCAAAAAAGGCAGCAACATCGTTTTTCAGATGCATTACACGACCAATGGCGCGGCCACCAAAGATCGCACCAAGATCGGTTTTGTGTTTGCCAAAGAACCCGCCAAAACAGAAATCCTGACGGGCAATGCCATCAACACGCGCTTTGCCATTCCGGCAGGCGACGGCAACTTTGAAGTCAAAGCCTCGAAAACCTTTGAACAGGATGTCTTGCTGACTTCGTTCATGCCGCACATGCACGTGCGCGGCAAAGCGTTTCGCTATACGGCGGTCTATCCCGACGGGCGTTCGGAAGTGCTGCTGAATGTGCCGAAATACGATTTCAACTGGCAACACTCCTACATTCCGAAAAAAGCCATTGCCTTGCCCAAAGGCACGCGGCTGGATTGCGTCGCCTTTTTCGACAATTCGGAAAAGAACAGATACAACCCGGACCCGACCAAAATCGTGCGCTGGGGTGACCAAACCTGGGAAGAAATGATGATCGGTTGGTACACCTATACCCGCGCCGAATCACCTGCCAAAGCGACAGCCTCTTCCGGAGCATCGTCCTCCGGTCAGTAAATTCCCAAAGCAAATGTTGTTGTGAGGCGGCGGTCTGCGCCGTCTCACAACAACTGTATTGTCCTCGCAAGGAGGCTGCTCATGCTGAATTCTTCTGAGCCGCACGCCAGCGGCACGCCTGCTGGCGCGCCTGCATCGCCTGTCAGTGAATCTCGTCCAGAGACCGCCTCGCCCCTCCCAAGCGAACCGTATCCGCCAGCCGGTTACGCGTGGTATGTCGTGGGCGTGCTGACGTTTGTCTACGTCTTCTCATTTATTGACCGGCAGATTTTGAACTTGCTGGTGCGGCCCATTCGCCGCGACCTAGGCATCAGCGACACGCAAATGAGTCTGCTGATGGGGCTCAGCTTTGCAGTGTTCTATACCTTCTTTGGGTTGCCGCTGGGCCGTTGGGCCGACCTCAAAAGCCGCCGCACCTTGATCGCTGCGGGCTTTGCGCTCTGGAGTTTGTTCACCAGCGCCTGCGGCCTGGCGCGCAACTTTACCCAAATGTTGCTGATGCGCATGGGCGTCGGCGTCGGCGAAGCCGCTCTGTCGCCCGCCGCCTATTCCATCATCACCGATTACTTTCCGCCCAAACGCCGCGCGACGGCCATCAGTGTTTATTCGATGGGCATTTACATCGGTTCGGGACTGGCCTTCATCATCGGCGGCACCGTCGCCGGATTGGCCGCCAAACAAGAGCTGTGGCAATTGCCCGTGCTTGGCCCAACGCGCCCCTGGCAGGTGGTCTTTTTCATGGTGGGTTTGCCGGGCGTGTTGTTGTCGCTTTTGCTGTATACCGTGCGCGAACCCAAACGCCGCGACACACGCAAGGCGGTCACGGCTGCCGGGCAAACCGTTGCGTCGCCAGTTCCCTTTGACGAAGTCGTGGCCTACATACGGCAAAACTGGGCGACGTTTCTTTGTCACAATGTCGGCTTTGCGTTGTTGTCGTTTTCGTCATACGGCGGCAGCGCCTGGATTCCGACGTTCTTTGTGCGCAAACACGGCTGGACAGAAGCCTATGCCGGGCAGGTGTATGGCTGGATTGTGACGATCTTTTGCACGCTCGGCATTGTCGCGGGCGGACGCGTTGCCGACTGGCTGGCCGAACGCGGTTACCGTGACGCCACCATGCGAACCGGGCTGTTTGTTTCCATCGCCTGGTTTCCTTTTGGCATGCTCTATCCGCTGGTGTCGGATGGCACAACAGCGGCGTGGCTGCTGATTCCTTCGGCGTTCTTGACCAGTGCGCCGTTTGGCGTTGCGCCCGCCGCCATTCAACAAATGATGCCCAGCGAAATGCGCGGACAGGCGTCGGCTATTTATCTGTTTGTGGTCAATTTGATCGGGCTGGGACTGGGACCAACGGCGGTGGCGATGATGACGGATTATGTGTTTCGGAATGATCTGGCGGTGAATTATTCGCTGCTGGTCGTTACGACCCTGGCGCACGTGGCGTCGAGCATTTTGTTGTGGTCAGGGTTGAAGCCGTTTCGCACCAGTCTGGACCGGCTGAAAGCCTGGACCGCCAGCCACGCCTGAAAATCTAACACCCCAGCAGCACCAAATTAAGGCTCGGTTGCTGGCACTGACCCAACAAAGTCCGGCAAAAAATACGGGCAGAAAAAGACTCGCTCTCTTCTTTTTCTGCCCTTGTATTTCAGCAAATGCAGGTCGGCGAATTTCACTTCGCCGACCTGCATTTTTGTTTTTGCGGATGTTCAAACCGAGCTTTAGCCGCAGACCAGATTCACCAGCGTGCGTACGCAAACGCCTGTCGGGCCGACCGACAGATACGGTTTGCTGCTGTCGTTCCAGGCCGTGCCCGCGATGTCCAGATGCACCCAGGGTGTATCCTCGACAAACTCGCGGATGAAATATGCGCCGGTGATGGTGCCCGCTTTGCGTCCGCCGATGTTTTTGATGTCGGCGATCTCGCTCTTGATCTGCTCGCGGTATTCTTTGTCGAGCGGCAACTGCCACAACTTCTCGCCGGATTTTTTCGCAGCGCCGATCACTTCATCCACCCAAGCCTGATTGTTGCCCAGAATCGCGACATAAACGTCACCGAGCGCAATGGAAACCGCGCCCGTCAGCGTCGCCAGGTCCACGATCTTGGTTGCGCCGAGTTTGCGCGCATACGCAACGGCATCAGCCAACACCAATCGGCCTTCGGCGTCGGTGTTGATGACTTCGATGGTTTTGCCGGTCATCGCACGCACCACATCTCCGGGACGTTGTGCCCGTCCGCCCGGCATGTTTTCGGTCGCGGGAACAATGCCCAGCACATTGACTGACGGTTTGAGCTGCGCAATGGCGCGCATGGCGGCAATCGTCGTTGCGCCACCCGCCATGTCGTATTTCATCTTTTCCATGCCGTCGGCGGGTTTGATCGAAATGCCGCCCGTATCAAAGGTGATGCCTTTGCCGACGATGGCGATGGTTTCCTGCGACGGGACTTTGGGCGTGTAACGCATCACAATCAGCTTGGCCGGTTCGGCAGAACCTTGCGCCACGCCGAGCAACGATCCCATGCCCAATTCTTTCATTTGGGCTTCTTCGAGCACGTCCAATTCCAACCCGTAGCTTTTGGCGACTTCTTCCGCTTTGCGCGCCAAGGCCGTCGGCGTCATCACATTACTGGGTTCGTTGATCACATCGCGGCCATAGTTGGTGGCTTCGGCGATGATGCGCCCGCGCTCAATGCCCCGCTTGGCTTCGTCAGCATCCGCGCCATTGGTTGCGCCCGTCGCCAGCAACATCGTCGCCAGATGATTTTCGGTCTTGTCGCTGGTGTGATACTTGTCCGGATCAAACAGCGCCAGCAGCGCACCTTCGGTTGCGGCTTGCGCGCTGTCGCCAATCGCCAGCGAAGAGCGACGCACAAAGGCAAAGCTGCGCGCTTTCTTGCCGCGCAATGTGCGTGATGCGGTACCGGCCATTCTGCGCACGTTGTCCGTCGTGAAATCTTCTGCTTTGCCTGCGCCCAGCAGCAACAACCGGCGCGCTTTCACGTCGCCGGGATTGGGCACATAAACCGACTCGCCAGTTTTGCCGCTGAATTCGCCGGTTTCCAGCAACGACGAAATGACGCCATTGGCGCGCTGGTCTAAATCTGCCAGCACGCCGGTTTCGGGTTTTTCTCCTTCAAACACGCTGACGACCAGCGCGTCGCAATCAATTTCATGAAATGGTCTTGCGTCTGCTTTGACTTCCATCCTTGAACTCCCTAAATAAATTCACGAGCGGCGCGGGTTATTTCACGATGCTCGTTTCCCATCCATCGTATTCGCCATCAAATTCCTGTGCAAAAGCCCGGAACCGTTTGCCCAGGGCAACAATCTTGTTGCGCTCTGGCACCATGCGTTTGGTCGCATAACACAGCCAGGCAGAACCTTGCGCCGCCAGTTTGACTTCGACATTGAAACCGTCAGAGCGGATTTTGCCCGCCACCCGGCTGGCAGCTTCCTCAGTCGGGAAATACAGATAAAACTCCAGATCGTGCGGCTTGCTCAGGTCAGACCCAGCGGCGCGCAATTGTTCCAGCACGCGCTGGTCAGCATCGGAATCCGTCCCCAGCGGCGCAGCGTTGGCATTGGCATTGGTGGCTGACGCCGAATCGGTTGCGGTGTGGCTCTCGCCCTCAGCGGATTTGCGCTGGCGTAAAAAGAAAACGATGGCGGCCACCACCGCCAATCCAATCAGAATCAAAATTCCATTATTCATTTCGCATCCTGGTTTTAAGCGCCGCGCGCGCTTCGCGTTCCTGCGTTTTGCGCGCTTCGGTTTCGCGTTTGTCGTAGAGCTTCTTGCCGCGCGCGATGCCCAGCTCGCACTTGATCAAATTGCCCTTGAAATAAAATTTTGTGGGCACAATCGTCAACCCTTTTTCTTGAATTTTGGATTGTAAGCGGAGGATTTCGCGTTTGCGCAACAACAAGCGGCGGTCGCGCACCGGGTCATGGTTCTGGCGGTTGCCGTGCGAATAATGGCTGATATGCGCATTGAGCAACCATGCTTGCCCATCGCGCACCAGCGCATATGCATCTTTCAAATTCACCCGTCCATCACGGATGGATTTCACTTCCGTGCCCACCAGTTGAATGCCTGCTTCATACGTTTCGAGGATGTGATAGTTGTGATATGCCTCGCGGTTGGTGGTGATTACTTTGACTGCCTGTGTCTTGTCCGTCATCCAACTAAACTCTTTCTCAACGGTCGGGCTAAAGTCGTTCTGCTTTGAGGGGGCGTTCCATCAATTCCAGTTCCAG
>JAEUQO010000074.1 GCA_016789605.1 Acidobacteriota bacterium | reverse complement strand
GACGGGCGCATCGTCGCCAGCAAGTAGCGGCAAGGCATCGCTGTCGTTTCGTCCCTCAATTCCGCCCGCTCTGTTTGCGCTGCTGGCCGAAGGCTTTTTGTCGCGTTTGAGTTTCGGCATCATCAGCTTTGCGTTGCCCGTCTTTGCCTATCGCAAATTGGGGCTGAGCCTGACTGAAACAGGCTTGCTGTTTTCTTTGAATCTGATCGCCGAACAGATGTTCAAGCCGTTGATGGGCTGGATTGCCGATCACACAGGCGTGAAACGTACGTTCACGGTGGCAATTGCCTTGCGTTCGTTGGTCGCGTTGTTGCTGGTGGGAGCGGCGGCGCCCTGGCAGGTGTACGCGATACGGTTTTTGCACGGCTTTGCCGAATCGTTACGTGACCCTTCGGTCAGCGTGTTGATCTCTGAAAACGCCAACAAGCAAAAAATGGCGTCGGCTTATGCCTGGTATACGACGGCCAAAATGTCTGCCGGTTCGGTGGGCAATGCGCTGGGCGGTGTGCTGCTGGCCATCACGGCAGAACATTACGGACAGATTTTCGCCGTTGCGTTTGCGCTTTCGTTGTTGCCGCTTTGGGCAGTCATTCGCTATGTGAAAGAACCCGCGCCGGTGGCCAAGGAAAGCGCCCTTGAAAACTACAACGGCGAAGCCGCTGCGCCAGTGGTGGAAAATGAGAAAACCAGCCTTTGGCCTGCGGTCGTACTCGGTTTTTTGATTTCGTGCACGGCGCGCATGATCAGTCAGTTGTTTCCGGTGTTGGCGTTGGAATACGCCAAATTGACGCCTGCACAAACCAGCGTGATTTATGCCTGTTCGCTGGCGGCAGTCATCGGCGCCGGACCGCTGTTTGGTTGGCTGTCTGATCACGTCAGCCGCAAGCTGGTGTTGATGGTGCGCGGTGTGGCGAATACGTTTTCGACGTTGATGTTCTGGTTTTTTCCGAACTTTGCCGGATTGGCGTTGGGAAACGTCGCCGATTCGTTGGGCAAAGCGGCGTTTCGGCCCGCGTGGGGCGCGCTTATGGCGCAACTGGCCAGTTTGGATCGCCGCCGCCGCGCGCGCACGATGAGCTATTTGAGTTTGGGTGAAGGCCTGGGCGAAACGCTTGGCCCGTTGTTGGGCGGTTTTTTGTGGCACACCTGGGGACTGGCCGCTTTGCTCGGTGTGCGCATGGGATTGGCCGTGGCCGGAGAAATTTATGCGCTGTGGATCGCGCGTTTTGACAAGACAATTTCATCCACGAAGTAACACGATGGGGTAGGAAGAGCCGATAAAACCGCCCGCGTGATTTTTCGTATGCCCTAGTGGATTAACAGAAGGAGAGACCATGCGAATTTGTTTTTTGATGGAACCGCCGCGCAGCAAAGATTCTGTAACTTACGAAGTTCTCAATGGGTTGCAGACGCGCGGCGCTGATGTCGAGGTGGTGACCGAACGCAGTGGATTGGTGGATTTAGAACATTTTCAATTTAATTACGACATGTATTTGTTCAAATCTCACTCTCCCTTGGCAGAGAGTTTAGCAGCGGCAGCGCATTACCGCGGCGCGCAGTTGCTGAACGAATATCCGGCGACCATGAAAGTGCGGGACAAGGTTCTGACTGCGACCTTGCTTTTGCAGGCGGGCATTCCCACACCGCGCACGTTTATCACTGACTCACTGGAAACTTTGCGCCCCATCGTGCAGCAAATGCCGATTGTCGTGAAACCGTACCGGGGCCGCCGTGGCGAAGGCATTGAAATTTGCATGACCGAGGCCGAGTTTGACGAATTGGCCAAACGCCGCGCTGCCAACGGTCCGGCAGCCGATGACGACGGTGGTGGCGAAGACGGCACGGCACTCGGCGATCGGCTGATTTTTGCCCAGGAGTTTCTGGAAAAAGAGCCGCTCGATTACAAAGCCTACGCCATTGGCGATTACGTGCACGCCATCAAGCGTGTCTTTCCCGCCAAAACCAAAGAAGAGAAGCTGGGCACGCCCATCAGCGATGACCCGGAACTGACCGATTTGGTACGCCGTTGCGGTCAAGTCTTTGGCTTGCAATTGTATGGCGTGGATTTGGTCAAAACCCCGCGCGGTTATTCGGTGATCGAAGTCAATTGTTTCCCCGGTTACAAAGGTGTGCCACAAGGCGGCGAACGCATTGCCGAATTTGTTTTACAGCAAGCGAAATAAGTTCTGACGCCGTGGCAACATCTGGTTCAAAAGCCTTCATCTGAGAGACCGTTTTTTGCCCCTTGGGTACCCCCTGAGCGAAGAACAATGCCTGCGTTGATCAGGCGGAGAATATTTGGAGGAAAGAAAAATAATGACGAAAGAAAACTTGGGAGTGAAATCATGGAGTACGGGGCGCGCGGCCTGGGTTCTCGTTCTCTTTGCGTTTGTGTTGTCGTTGTCACTGGCGGCAGACAAAGTCTCAGCGCATTTCGGACTGTCTGATTTGTCAGCCAATCAGTTGGACAAAAAAGACAAGAAGGACAAAAAAGAAAAGAAAGACAAAAAGAAGTCTGACGACGATGACGATGATGACGACGACGATGACGGCAAAGACAAAAAGAAAGAAGAGAAGTCTGCCAAATCGGACAGCAAAGCCAGTGTGAAAACGGAAAGCAAGGCCAAGACCAATGCCGCGCCGAACGTGGCGTTGCTGGCCGAAAAGCTGGAAGCGGTGAATGCGACGATCGAAACCGATCCGGTGCCGCACGGTGGCGACGCGGCGGATGATCCGGCGATTTGGGTGCATCCACAAGACCCGTCCAAGAGCACGATCATCGGCACGGACAAGCAAGGCGGCCTGGCCGTGTATGATCTGAACGGCAAACAGATTCAATATCTGGCCGACGGCCTGATGGACAACGTGGATTTGCGCGATGGTTTCAAGCTGGGCAATGAAACGGCCAGCATCGTCGCCGCAGGCAATCGCAAAGACAATTCCATCGCGATTTACAAAGTCAATCCGCAAACCCGCCAGCTGGAAAACGTGGCCGCCCGCGCAATCAAACATGGGGTGACGGCCTATGGCATGTGCCTTTATCGCAACGCCAAAGCTGGCAAGTTGTATTATTTCGCGACCAGCAAATCAGGCGACGTCGAACAATGGGAATTGTTTGACAGCAACGGCAAAGTGGACGCCAAACAAGTGCGCAAGTTCAAAGTCGGTTCTGTTGTCGAAGGTTGTGTGGCCGACGATGAGCTCGGACATTTTTATGTTTCGGAAGAAGCTGTAGGGATTTGGAAATATGGCGCTGAGCCGGAAGCGGGCGACAAACGCACTCAGGTGGACAAAGTCGGCGGCGGCAATCTGGTCGCCGATGTGGAAGGGCTGGCGATTGCGTACGGCGCTGACGGCAAAGGTTATCTGCTGGTTTCCAGCCAGGGCAATTACTCGTATGTGGTTTATCGCCGCGAAGGCAACAATGAATTTGTCAAACGCTTTCGCGTTGGTGACGGCAGCGGCATTGACGGCGCCGAAGAAACCGACGGCATTGATGTGACGACTGCCAATTTAGGTCCGGCGTTCCCGCAAGGTGTTTTTGTGGCGCAGGACGGTTTCAATGACAAAGGCAACCAAAACTTCAAATTGGTTCCCTTGCAGGCCATTCTAAAACTTGGAAGCGAGTAAGGCCGTTTTTGCGCGAAAGCAACCTGGGTTCGGAAGCCGACAATTTCCGAACCCAGGTTGCTTTCGTTCTTAGCGCCAGGCTGCGCTTTCTTCACCGCCAGGAGGCCCCCTATGAAATCCACGCCTCGGATGTTGCTTTTCTGCCTCGCCTTCGTTGTCATCGCTAACGGGCACACAGCCGCGCAAAAGAAAAAAGCGCCCGCCCCGGAAAACACGCCCCCGGCTGTCAAACTCGATGTGAGCAAGCCTGCCAAGGCTGCGCCTGTGACGAGTGCACCGGCAGAACCTGCGTCTGTGGAAAAAGACGCGCAACACGAACAGTGGCGCATTCCGGTCGAGCCCTATGCGATTTTAGGCAGCGGCCGACCCGGCAAAGGCGCGGCGGATTTTGACAAACCGGATGGCGTCGCCTTCACGCCCAATGGATTGTTGTTGGCAACCGATGCCAAAAATCGCCGTGTGCAGGTGTGGGACGTCAAAACGAAAACTCATCTGAGCGAATTCGGGCACGGTATTTTCGGCGGTGAAATTGTGGACATTGCCGTGGCTCCGAGCGGATTGGTGTTGGTGACCGATCAAACGCTGAATCTGGCATACGCCTTTGTGCCGCCTTCGCCAGATGCAAAAGCGGGGAAAGAAGGGAAAGCGCTCGGCCCCTATGACTATCAGTTCAAAGGCACACGCTTTGGCGAACAGGGGTTTGACAAACTGGGTGGCATCGCGGCGGATTCGCGAGGGCGAATTTATGCCGTTGATGCGCATTTGAATGATGTGCGGCGTTTTCAGGCTGACGGAACGGTAGATGCCAGTTGGAAGTTTGAAAAAGCGCGCGCCAATGGCGACACGTATTTGCACGGTTGCGAAGGCATCGCCATTGACGAAACGCGCGGCAATTTGTTCATTGCCAGCGAGAAGGACGCCGTGATTCAGGTGTTTGATTGGGAAACTGGCGCATACAAAGGCAAGTTGCTGGGCGCACAATTGGGCGCTGATGGCAAACCCGCCGGAGCGCGCATCTTTGCCGGTTCAGTCGAAGGGCTGACGCTGGCGGGCAAGTATTTGCTTGCCGTGGATGAAAGTGTCGGCCACATACAGATTTTTGATGTTACCGCGCCAAATGCTTTCAACACAGATCTGAGCGGGTATACTCGCGGACGCGCCAATGGCTATCTGGGCTTTTTCGGGCACACGGCGCAGGTTGATTTTGAAGACAAGACCAACAAGCTGTTGCAGCAACAAGTGAAAGATGGTGCGGTGATTCCCGGGCAAGCCAATCCGCCAGGGTATTTTTGTTCGCCCGATTCGATTGCCAGTTACACCGATAAAGAAAGTGGCGAAACCTATGTGGCAGTCGCCGACCAGTGTAACTATCGTTTGGCGGTGTATCGTTGGTCAGATATCAGTAACGCCATCAGTAAAGCCCTGACCCGGACGCCAGCGGTGGCAGGCGCTGCCAAATCGCCCGCGCTGGCCACCACTGGAAAAAAGAATGATGCCGCCACGACAGACGGTCACGTTGCCAAGAAAAAAGGCAAGAAGCATCACCAATAAGCTCTGAGATTGCTGGCGCGCTCAGAGAAGAAACGACGAGGACTTCATTCGTGAAACGCTGCCCTCTTTGCTCTCGTGAGTTCACTGACAATTTCACCTTTTGTGATCAAGACGGCACCACTCTCCAGGCCGTCGCCGTAAAGTACCAATCCAAACTGCTGATACAGGCTCCTGACGGAGCCGCCCGCGAGTTTGTGCTTGGCATAGACACCGTCACCGTCGGCAAAACGCCGGACAACCAGATTGTGTTGGTTGATGGCGCCATCAGTCGCCGCCACGCCAGTTTTGAATGGCGCGGCGGCAATTATCTTTTGCGAGACCTGGGCAGTTTGAATGGCGTGTTTGTCAATGGGCAGCGCGTCAGCGCGCAAGGCCACACGCTGAAAGATGGCGACACGGTTTCGTTGGGGCGTACCAAAATCACGTTTCAGCAGGTTCCGCTTGCTACTGAAACGCCCGGCAAAGTCGAAGAAGACCCGCGTGTTACGCAATCAATGACGCCGTTTACGCCGGGGCAAACGCTTCCGCCGGGAACTCCCACCACACCGCCCGGCGTTTCGCCGCCCGTGCCGCGCACGCCTGTTCCGCCGCCCGCGCCGCCTTCGCTTCCACCGCCGCCACCGATTTCTGTGACGCCGCCGCCCACACCGCCGCCGCGTGTGCCGACGCCGATTCCTGCGCCGCCACCGCCACCGCCGACGGCGCACCAAACGTCTTCATATCGCGTTGCCATGACCGGCGAACTTCGTCCCTCTGGCGCGCTCGATGCGCCCGAATCCGCCATCGAAACGCGCCGCCGGTTGACGCCGCCCATTCCGCTCGACGGGCGCTATGTGCTCAACGAAATCTTGGCCCAGGATGCGACCGGCACGCTTTATCGTGCGCAACGAACCATGTTGGGCGATTTCGTTTGTGTGCGCGTGTTGCGGCCAGAACTGGTCAACAATCAAATCGCATTTGAACGCTTCAAGCGGCAGGCGCAAGTCGCCGCGCGCATCAAACATCCAAACTCCGTACAGGTTTTCGATTTTGGCCATTCACCGGAAGGCGCGGCTTATATCGTCGAAGAGTTGCTGACCGGTCACACATTGCGCGATCTGATCAACGAAGAGCGCGGTCTGACCGTGGCGCATATTGTCACGCTCTTCAATCAAATCTGCGGCGCAGTGCATACGGCGCACTTGAACGGCATCGTCCTGCGCGACCTGAAGCCGGAAACGATCTTTCTGGAGCAAGACAAAGACGGGCAGGAAATCGTCAAAGTCGGCGGATATGGATTGGCCAAAGTGGACGACAGCTTTGCGCCCGGCGCACCCGGCAAAGCATTGACCGGTCCGCTGGGCGTGTTTGGCGCGCCGCAATATGCTTCGCCCGAACAACTGACGAATCGGCCATTGGATGCACGCTCGGACGTTTATTCGCTGGGCGTCATTTTGTTTGAATTGCTGACGGGCGCGCCGCCGTTTGACGCCGACACCGTGCCCGAACTGATCTCGTTGCATTTGCAAGCGCCCGTGCCGGATTTGGCCGAAAGCGGGCGCACGGATTTGGACGAAGCTGTGCTCGCCGTCGTCAATCGCGCATTGGCCAAAGAGCGGGAACAACGGCCACCGTCTGCGTTGTTGCTGGCCGAAGAGTTACAAGCCGCCGCAGGCGCGCGCGACAGTCTGTTTGGCAAATTCATTTCCAAAGCCACTGGCGTGTTGCCGTTTGCACCGCCCGTCGTCACCACGCAACCGCCCGTGCCCGCTGGTGAAGCATTGCCGTCGGTGTTGCCGCCTGTCGAAGAAAAAGGCCACGGCGCGTTTAACGTTGTGGTGCTGGCGTTGATGGCCGAAGCATTCCTTTCGCGTATTTCCAGCGGATTGATCAAAACGGCGGTGCCGCTCTATGCCTTGCTGGTCTTCGGCATGAAAATCACGTCGGTGATGGCGCTGGTGTTGATCCAGAATATTGTGCCGTTGCTGTTGCGCCCGGTGTTTGGTTCGCTGGCAGACAAATACGGCAAGAAGAAAATCTTCCTGGTGGCACTGGCCATACGCACGCTGGTCAGCGGACTTTATGCCATCGCTTCGTTGCCGCTGTTGTTTGTCATCAGCATCGTGCGCGGCATCGCCGATTCCGCCAAAGGGCCGTCTGCTTCGGCGATGATTGCCGATCACACCGACGAGAAAAACATCGCGCAGGCATATTCCTGGTACACGACGACCAAATCCACTTCGGGCGGCATCGGCGAAGCGGTGGCTGCCTTTGTCCTGACGATTCTGATCGCGTCTTACGCCGGTTTGCAGACCGTCAATGTCAATGTTGCCGTGACTGACAGAGTCACGCGCTCTGGGCAAAACGCCGAAGAAATCGTGAAAGACCCGGCGCAAGTCACCATCGGCGGCGTCTTGCCCGGCAGGGAAAGCGATCCGACGGCGCATCGCGTGCTACGGCTGGAACAGCGCACCGTGAAGCTGAGCGCCGTGCCGATTGACGATCTGCCCAAAGTCGTCAGCCCGGAACCTTTGCGCAAAGCGCTGGTGACGATCTTTCTGGTTTCGACCGCGCTTTCGCTGGGCTCGCTGTTGCTGGTGGCCGTCTTTATCAAAGAGAAAAAGAAAGAGAAGATAGACAAGCAGGACAAGAAAGAGAAAAAAGACAAAGGCGCAACCAACCGGCTGGATGCGCCGGAACAGCAACCGAATGTCTGGTCGTTTGCCTTGTTGGGCGCGGCCCTGACCGCACCGGCTTATATGGTGACGGGCGAGTTTTTTACGATTCTGGCCGTGAAACTCGAAGTCACTTCAGGCGCCTTGGGCTGGATCAAGATCATTTCCGAAACGCTGGTGCCGTTGTTGTTCGGCCCGTTCTTTGGCTGGTTGGCAGACCGCATCGGCGCTGGGCGTGTCATTGCCTTGCGTTCCCTGGCCAATTTGTTGACCTCGGTCTTGTTCTGGATTGTTCCCTGGTTTGCTGGCACCGCGTTGCTGGGAACGATGATGGGATTGGCGCGTGCCATTGACGAAGTCGGCAAAGCCGCCTTCAAACCGACCTGGGGAGCCATCGCCGCCAAGGTTTCCAGTTTCAACCTGTCGGCGCGTGGCAAAACGATGGGCATTCTGGAAGGCGGCGTAGACGCCTCAGACCTGGCCTTTCCCGTGATTGCCGGCATGATGCTGCAATACCTGTCGCTGGGGCCATTGATGCTGTTGCGCGGCATCCTGGCCCTGCTCGCAGAAGTCTACGGCTTCTTGCTGATGCGCAAATACAAAATCTAAACCCGCTCGCATTCGTCGCGTACGTCAGCGTGTAATTCGGCGCTTCGCCGACGCCGTTGGAGCTTGAGACAGAGAGCAGATTGTTCCATGCGTCGTACGTGTAGCTGCGATAGCTGCCATAGCTGGTCAGCCGGTTATGATCGTCGTAGCCCACGTCCACCGAATAGTTCCCGTCCAAGTGATCGGTGATGTAGCGGATGCGGCCATTGTTGCCGTTGCTGCCTCCGCCGCCATTGTAATAATCGTAGCTGATATTCTTCACGACATCGGGATTGCCCGTCTTTTGTAGAGTTTAGGCCGATTGGTTGTTAGTCAGGTGGGACACGTCCACATTTTCACTCTCAACC
>JAEUQO010000031.1 GCA_016789605.1 Acidobacteriota bacterium | reverse complement strand
TTCTTTGCGCATCTGCCATCTTGCTCCTTGTGTTGCGCAGTAACGGTTTTGCGCCGGTTTACTTGAACAACTTCGGCGCAAAATCTGTCAGGTAATTGCGCCAGTTGATCCAGGTATGGCCGCCTGGCGTTTCTTCATAGATAGGAGCGAAGCCGTGTCTTTTCAGCAGGTCGAGCGTGCCTTTGGTCGTGCCCAGCAAGAAATCTTCTTTGCCGGTGGCAAACCAGAGCAGCTTCAAACCTTTTTTCAGATTCGCATCGTCGAGTTTGGCCTGGTGCTGTTTGATCCAGGCTTCGCCCGCCGGAGTAATGGCCGGAATGGCATCCGGCGCGGGGCGTGGTGCGCCGGGTTGCGGCGCGCGCATAAAGGCGCTGAGCAAACCGGAACTGTACACACCAACATAGGCGAATTTTTCCAGATGCGGCAGCGCAATGTTCAGCGTGTGATTGCCGCCCATCGAAAGCCCGGCAATCGCGCGATTGTTGCGATCGGTCAACACCCGATAGTTCTTTTCGACATACGGCATGATGTCTGTCACGAAATCCTGCACGAATTCATCGGGCGGCGGGGCGCCGCCGCTCGTCGCCGGTGGCGGCGTAACACGCAAATTTTGCCGCGTATGTCCGGCAGGCATCACAATCACCATTGGTTTGGCTTTGCCGGCGGCAATCAGGTTGTCCACGATGAAGCCCGCGCGCCCAACTGACGACCATGAATCGTCGCAATCGCCCGCGCCGTGCAACAGGTAAAAGACCGGGAACTTGCCTTTGCCCATTTCGTAACCGGGCGGCGTGTAAATGTGCATGCGGCGGAATTTGCCGAGCGCGGTTGAATAGTAGGTGACGGCGCTGACGGCTCCGTGCGGGACGTTTTTCGTGTCCTGAAATTCCGAACCGGGCACGTGCACCATGCTCCAGACGTTGCCGTTGGATTCGCTGACCGAAGGATTGCGCGGGTCAATCACCGCCACACCGCCCAGGTTGAAATTGTAACGATAGGTTCCGGGATCAATCGGGCCGATGGTGATTTCCCAAATGCCTTTGTCATTTTTGGTCAGTTCCTTGCCCGGCCCCATGCCAGGAATATCGCCGCCAGACAGGCGAACGCTTTCCGCTTTGGGCGCGAGCAAGCGAAACGTAATTTTGCGATCCGCATGCACCTCTGGCGAAGTGACTTGCGGCGGCGCATTCGGCGCTTGCGCCAGCGCAGGCGCGGCCAACACCGCAAAGACAATTGCAGTGAAAAACGCTGTCAGTAATTTTTGGTGCTTCATCGCTATTCCTCTCTGATTGTTAGATGTCAGTGGATCAGTGCAAATACCCGCCGCCGTCACACAGGATCATTTGCCCGGTGATCAGTTCGGCGTCGTCGCTGGCCAGAAAGGCGATCAGTCCGGCCAGGTGTTCGGGTTTACCGCGCTTTTTGATCGCCTGATTCATCATCACGCGGTTAAACGCTTCTTCGTTGGAATGCGCCAGCGTGCCTTCAGTAGCAATCATGCCGGGCGCAACGGCGTTGACGCAGATGTTGTCGTCGCCCATTTCCTTGGCCATCACGCGTGTCATGCCCATCACCGCGCCTTTGGCGGCGACATACGCCATCTGTCCGGGATTCGCCAAAAAGTATGTCCGCGAAGCGACATTGATCAGCCGTCCGTGTTCGCTCTTTTTCAGCAACGGATAAATTGCTTTCGATACCAAAAAGTAGCCGAGGTAATTCACCTGCACGAAGCGGTTCACTTCGTCATAACTCAATTCGTGCCACGGCGTTTTACCCGAAAGAATGCCTGCGTTGTTGACCAGAATGTCTACGTGATCGTGGCGCGCGGCGATGGCTGCAACGGCCTTGGCAATTTGCTCTTCGCTGGTGACATCGCAAAGCTCGGCGTTGGCTTGGCCGCCCGCCGCGCGGATTTCGTTGACAGCGTCAGAAGCGTCTTTGATGTCGAGAATTTCGACCGCCGCGCCTTCCGCAGCCAGGCGCACGGCAATGGCTTTGCCGATGCCAGCGGCTGCGCCAGAAACGACGGCGATGCGATCTTTCAATCGGCTCATGTCTTGTCTCCTGTTTAAGATTGCGTGCTCAGTTCGCGTTGCAGACGTTTCATCTCGCCGTGCACCGCGTGCAAGGTCATCAATGCGTGCAAGGGATGCGCCCCCGCAGCCACGATGCGCCCGGCGTTGTCGCTGACTTTGGTGCTGTTGCCGACTTCGGCCAACGCGCGCGCAGCATCCAGATGTTCTTCAGGAAGCTGGTATTCCGCCGCGACGCCTGCCAGATCGGTCAGCAAACGGCGGCGCAAGGTCGAATCCAGGCGCATATCAAACAGCAATTTGTTCAGGTGATAGGCTTCGGCGGGCGGATGCGCATAGAACTTAAAGCCGCCTTCGTTTTTGAACACATAAGCAGGCGGCGCGACATCCGGCGGCATCTCGCGTTCACGCTGCGGCAAAAAGCGCATCATCGCGTGGCCGTGATGCCAGGTCGGCGTGTATTGCACCAGTTCTCCAGGGACATTACCGATTGCACCCAGCAGCACCGCCCACGGCAACAATTCGGTGTTGCCGACTTCATCTAATTGCTCGGAAGTCAGGTTCAACAGGCTTTCGCTTTTGCCGTGTTCCAGTTCTGAAATCATCCATTTGTCGAACTCGAATTCGGGATGCGGATACTTCCAGGTGCCGGGGTAATGCGACATGCCGCCGCTGGCAATGATGGCAACGCGTTCGGATCGTGCGGCAACGACATCGGCAATTGCGCGCCCAAATGCCGCGCAGCGTTTCGGCGTCGGCAACGGCGGCATGTACACATTCACGTGCAGCGGCACGACCGGAATGGCGCGTCCGCCAATGACAAACTCAAACGGCACGGCAAACGTGTGACCAAGCACGGCGTCTTCCGAATACGCCAGATCGAATCC
>JAEUQO010000488.1 GCA_016789605.1 Acidobacteriota bacterium | reverse complement strand
TGCCCGAAGCCGAAATCGCCTTTCTGGATGAAATCTTTCAAGGTTCGACGGCGATCCTGAATACCTTGTTGGGGTTGTTAAACGAGCGCACGTTTCGGCGCGGCCACACACAGATGGTGTGTCCGTTGCGCGTTTGCGTGGGCGCGTCGAACGCCTTGCCCGACGATGACGCGCTGGCGGCGTTTGCCGACCGCTTTTTGGTGCGTATTTTTGTCGAACCGATTCCCGATCCGCAGCTTGAGGCGTTGCTCGCGGGCGGTTGGACGCTGGGCCAGGCTGAGGTTACGCGTACGGCCAGCATTGCGGATGTGGACGCGTTGGCACAGGCCGCGCGGCAGGCGGATTTGAGCCAGTTGCGCCCGGCTTTGGCGCACGCGTTGCGGTTGTTGCGCGCGGCGGGCATTGCGTTGTCAGACCGCCGCGCCGTCAAAGCGCAACGGCTGATCGCCGCTGCTGCAGTTTTGGCGGGCAGGGAAGCGCCCGGCGAAAGCGATTTGTGGCCGTTGCTCTTCACCGTGCCGACGCGTGAACAGCAGGCGCTGGCGCGTGATTGTTTGCGCGATGTGTTGGCGGCCACCGAAAACCAGAGTTTGCCTGCGGCTGCCGAAGAAGCTTCGTTGGGGCCGCTGGCGCGTGCGACGCGCCTGGCGACGGCAGGTCGCGCCTTGCTGGCGGTGGTGCCCGCCCGCGACGACGCCCACGCGCAAACCGAGTGGCGGCTGAAACTGGAAGGCGTTGCGCGTGAAATTGACGCGGGCTTTGCCGCGGAACAGTTGCCGCCGGAATTGGCCGCCGTGCGTGCGGAGTTGGTAAACGCTTTGCGCGGGAATGGCGAAACAGAATGAACCTGACGGCCAGTGTGCAAATCGAATGGCAGGTGCGGGCACAGCCGCTTGCGCCGGGCGCGGTCGTGGCGCGCGGCAGCATTGCGCGCACGTTGGCCAGGCGTTTGCTCGCCTCCGACGATGAACAGCTTGCCCGTTGGCAAGGCGTGGCAGGGCCGGATGTGCTGATCGTCCTGGGTGAAGACGCCACGTTGCCCTGGGTCGAAGGTGTGACGTATTTGGGCCGCGATGAGCGCGCGCCCGCGTTGTGGTTGCCGACCACGCACGAACCGTGTGTGCCGTTGCCGTTACTGCAACGAACGCTTGTCCAACACGCGCAGGGAAAAACACCGCTGGCCGTGTTGCGTGCCCCGTTGGCGATCGCGCCGCTTGCGGCTGCGCGTCCGCTGGCGCGTGCGAAGTTGCAAGCCTGGTTGGAGGCGGGCGCGTGATGGAACTGCCGCGTGCACTCGCGCCCTGGGCGCGGGAACTGGCGATCTTTCCGCCGGATGTCGGTGCGACATTGGGGCCGATGATCGAACGTTTGGCGGCGGCGATTGGCCCGCTGCGCAGACATTCGCAGCACCAAACAGGTGACCCCGATGGACTCGCAGGTCTGACACGGCGCGGTTCGTACGAGCGCTTGCTGATTTCGGAATGGCTGCTGGCTGACGAATTGCCTGACGAATTTGTGCGCCGTGCCGTAATGGGCGAGCACCTGTTTTTGCAGTTGGCGCGCCGCGCGCCGGCTGCCGCACAAGGTTCGCTGGCGTTGTTTGATGTGGGGCCGGATCAACTGGGCGCGCCGCGTTTGGCGCAACTGGCGACATTGATTGTACTGGCGCGTCGCGCCACGGCGGTCAACGCCGGTTTCAGTTGGGGCGTATGGCAAAAGCCGGAATATCCATTGTGGAATGAGGTCAACCACGCCGCTGTGCAGGCGTGGCTGTATGCGCGCAGTCCGTATGAGGCCGATGCTGACACCTGGGCTTTGTGGCAGGAAAAATGTGCGGTGTTGCCGGATTTGGATGACGTGTGGCTGATCGGCGGTGAACGGTTGCTGCGTTTGACTGGCAACGCACGACCCTCTGTGGTGTGTGTACAGGATGTGTACGAACCGGACGTGCGCCAGTTGTCAGTCAGTTTGCGTCGTCGCAGCCAGCCGCCGCGCGAACTTACGCTGACGTTGCCAGCCGAAAACGATTGCATTCGCGTGTTGCGTGATCCGTTCGCTTCTGCGGCGGCGCGGCCTCTGAAAACCCAACGTGCGCCAGTGTCCAATCTGGTGTTTTCGGCCAGTTCGAGCAAGCTTTTTGCCCGTGGGCGCGACGGAGGCGTGATTGCGTATCCGATTCCGACTTCGCCGCGCGCCGGGACGGGCTTTCCGCGTTTGTATGCGCCGCGTCTTTCCGGCTCGGTGATCGCGGTCAATCGCTTTGGTCGCGCGGTGATGATGCTTTGCCAGCGCGACAACCGATTGCGCGTCGAATATCAAGGCAAGAGCAGCTTTCGTCATTTGGAAGGCGAATATGTCAGCCTAACCAGCGAAGAGTCGTTTGCACTGCCGTCGGGTGAACACACCTTGCAGCCGCTTCTATCGTTGAGCGATGGCTTCGCGATGAATTCGTTTTGGGTTACGGATGACAACGGTGCGTTGTGTTGGCTGGGGCCTTTGCACGAACGGCAGCGCCAGGGGCAGGCCGCCACGGCTACCGGCGTCATCCACCACGTCACCCGCCAGACGCTGGCTGTCGCATCTATGTTGGGGCACATCGTGTATGTGGCTCAAACGTTGTCTGACGATCGTTGGAGCGTGGTTTCGCAAGCGCTGAATGGTGAGGTGATTTCGCGCCCGCTCGACGTGCAACCGAGGCAGGCGTTCTTTGGCTATGGCGGCAGCC
>JAEUQO010000474.1 GCA_016789605.1 Acidobacteriota bacterium | reverse complement strand
CTTTCTCGCAGCGTTCTTCTGTTCCTTTCACGCCAGCATTACCTCAAAAGCGTCTTCTCGCAGTTGCCCGGCTTCAAACAAGTCACACAGCGGTTCATCGCGGGCGAAAACATCAATGACGCCATCAAAACCATTCAAGAACTAAACAAGCTGGGCATCACCGCCACCTTTGACCATTTGGGCGAAAGCACTTTTTCCAAAGCCGAAGCGGAAGCGGACGTGCGCGAATATCTGCACGTGCTTGATCGGCTCGAAGCGACCGGCGTGCAATCCAATGTTTCGGTCAAGCTGACGCAATTGGGCCTGGACATTGACGAAACCTATTGTCTGGAAAACACGCGCCGCATCGTCGAAGCCGCCAAGCGCCATAACAATTTCGTGCGCATTGATATGGAAGATTCGTCAAAAACGGACGCGACCTTGCGTGTGTTCAAGCAGTTATTTCACGAATATGGCAATGTCGGCATTGTGTTACAGGCGTATCTGTATCGCACCGAGAAAGACCTGGATGAAGTTTTGGCGATGGGCGCGCGCGTGCGTTTATGCAAAGGCGCGTATCAGGAACCGGCTGAAGTCGCGTTTCCCGAAAAAGCCGATGTGGATGCCAATTATGTGAAGCTGATGCAAAAGCTGCTCAAGAGCGGTATCTATCACGGCATCGCGACGCACGATCTGCGCATGATTCGTGCGACCAAGGAATTTGCCGCCCGTGAAGGCATCGCTCAGGAGCAATACGAATTTCAGATGTTGTATGGCGTGCGCCGCGATTTGATGTTGCAACTCGCGCAGGAAGGTCACCGCGTGCGGGCATATGTGCCGTATGGCGAATTCTGGTATCCGTATTTCATGCGGCGGTTGGCTGAACGGCCCGCCAATGTCTGGTTCATCGCCAAGAATTTTTTCAAAGGCTGAACGGCAAATCAGAGGAACGCCCGGACGTTGGTTGGGCGTTCCGCTGATGGTTGCTTAGCTGAACTTCAGCTTCTCTAAATCCTTCACAACCTCTTCTGGCTTCCATTCATTGCCACGATAGACTCGCACGACTTTGCCGTCAGGACCGACGATGGCCGTGCGCAAGCCGTGAATGATCTGGTCTTTTTCCGGCCAGTAATTCAAGCCGAAAAACTGTGCGACCTGCTTCACTTCTTCGGCGCTGCCGGCGGCAAATTCCCATTGTTTGAACGCCGCCGCCTGGTCTGAGCCAAGATACCGCGCGCCGTAAGTGCGCAAGACTTTCGGCTTATCAAAATCCGGGTCAACGCTGATGCTCAGCAAATGCACCTTGTTTTGCAGCGCCGGATTGGCCTGCACTTGTTTGTTGACCTCGACGAAGTTCTGGCTCATCAACGGGCAGTAATCGGGCAGCGGACAACGTGTATAAATGAATGTCAGCAGCAAGGCTTGGCCGCGATATTGTTTGAAACTGATTTTTTTCGCGTCCTGATTGACCAGCGTGAAATCCGGCGTTTCGGTTCCGGCTGCCGGTTCAACGCCGCTTTCTTCGGTTTTGCCCACCAGGCTGGGATCAGCCACGCTGCTCACGACCGGATTTTCCAGCCAGGTACGGCCCTGATCCACGACCAGCGTCGCCTGGATTTGCGCGCCTGGTTTTAGTTCGCCGTAAACCCAATCTTCCAGCAGCGTGAACTCCATGGTCATGGCGTCCATGTAGCCTTTGATTTCTTCGTGATCAATTTTGACTTTGTGGTTGGCTTGGTCGGCAGAAACGACTTTGCCTTTGACTTCGTATCGTTGCGCGCCGTCTGACGCCTTGGGCGGAGCGGGCTTGCACGCGGACAGGCTCAGCCCAAGCACAAGTAACAAGCACAACGAACGGAGAGAATGCAGATAAACGAGGCGTGCCTTCATTTGTTATCCTTTTCGATGTCCATAATGAAATTATGATGCGGTTCGGGAACGTACGACTTTTCGGTTGGCGTCAATTCGCCGTTCGCTAACAGGCGAAATTGTGCGCCGCGCCATTCGATTTTGTCGCTGGCAAAACTAGCCAGCCAGACAGCAAAAGAAAGTATATCCCGCACAGGTAGAAGCCAAAGGTACCGTGTCAGTGCCCGATCTTTCAAACCGTAACGGCCAATGACCAATCCGGGCAGCATGCGCATCGCCAGCGTGACAGCCAGCAAGCTCCAGGCGAAACCGGAAAAGCCCCAGGCCAAAAGCGCCAGCAGCGACGTCGCAACGCCGTAGGTGACCAGCAAGCCGCGATAGCCCCACGGCTGCGAAACATACATCGCGCGCGCCCAACGAAGCTGATGCTTCCACATGGCATTCCAGGTGAGCGGGCCGGTGAGGTGTTCGACGACGTATTCCGACAGGATGACTTCAGCGCCAGATTTTGCCGTACGGTTGCCCAGCAAAAAATCATCCGCCAAGGAATTGGCGATGGCGGGAAAGCCGCCGATGGCTTTTAGCAGGTCGCGGCGCATCACAATCGTCGAGCCAAACGCGAAGCTGATGCCGCCCAACAAACGAGCCGCGCAAACATCCGGCGCAAACGTCGCAGAGAGACCGATGGCTTCGAGCCGGGCAGCCCAGGTGTTGGCTGCTGTGCCGCGATACAGGCAAGTCACCATACCGACGTTTTCCTGCTGCAACGGCGCGACAACGCGGCGCAAGTAATCCGGCGTCACGCGAATGTCGCTATCGGCGATTAGCAGCACGTCATGTTTTGCGTGGGGAAACAGATTGTTCAGATTCGAGACTTTGGGATTGTGACCAATGACGTGATCCGAAACGATCAACGAAATGTCGCGCGCAGGGAAGTCTGTGATCAGGCGGCGAATGAGCGGGACTGCCGGATCGTTTTCGCTGCGTACGCCAAACAGAATTTGAACTTCCGGGTACTCCTGACGGCAAAAACTGGCGAAGTTGTCATAGGCTTCGTCATCGGCGCCATACACCGGTTTGAAGATGCTGACGGGCGGCGTGAAATTGTCGCCCAACGCACGTTGGCGGCGGCAATCCGCAAACCACGCCAAGCCCGCAAACAAAGCAAGTCCGTAATAGAAAATTGCCGCCAGCACACACGCCAGAAGCACGGCGCGAATGCCAAAGAGCAACCAAAATGCGAACGGCGACGTTTGCGGCGAAAACCATTCTTCTGGGCCGAGCAGTGAGAACAGTGTCGGCAAAAATCCGCGCGCCTGTTCGGCGAGCCAGGTTTCAACCGCGCCCGAAAGCGAAATCAGCGCGATGCCAAACGTGACCAGCAGCGTGCCCAGCCAGCGTTCGCGTGAAACGTGTTCGTGCAGGAAAAACCTGGCGCCGAGCGTATTCAGGATGTAGCCCACGGCGGTCAGCGGCACGACAAAACTCAGGTCGGCATAGCTAAGCAATCCGATAAACGAAAAGAACGACAACGCCAGACAGGCAACGCCCGCGATCAGATACGGATTGCGCAACATGCGCCAAAACGCGCCCAGCAACGCGCGCGGGCGAAACGACACGTCGCCGATTTGTTGCATGCCTTTGGCCGAGAGGATTTCGCCCAGCGAACTGCCTGCGATCAAACTGCAAAACAGCAGAAAGGTTTTCATGCCGCGCTGGCTCCCGTCTCTGCGGCGGCGCTTGCTGGCTTGGTCGTGCGCTGTTCGGTGCGCGAAACGATGGCGACGCCGAAACAGATGACCAGGGTACCGACCCAACGCAAAGGCGAAACGTGTTCCCCCAGCAGCTTCCACGACATCAGGGCATTGAGCGCATAGCCGAACGCCGTGACCGGCAACACGAAACTCAAATCCGCCCAGGAAAGCGCAACCAGATATAGGCCGAAAAAAATGCTCAGAACAAAAATTCCCAGCCAGACATACGGATTGGTAAACACCTGCACGCCGATGTGAAACAGCTCTGCCGGGTTCAAGGTGTTGACCTCGCCGATGGATTTCATGCCGTTTTTCAAACACACATCGCCCAGGGTTTGGGCGCAAATGGCAATGAATAACACGATGAAGGTTTTCATAAAGACAAAATGCAAAATCGGTCTTAACGCAGAAACCGCTCAGGCGTTTGGGGCGATCGCTGCCGCGCCGGTTTCAAACGTTTGATAGGTTGCCAGGCGAAAGCCTGCTTGTGCCACTGCCTGCCGCACGCGCGGGCTGAGCAAGGCTTCTAACTCTCGCGTGCCGCCGGGGTTTTCGCGTCGCGCTGATTCGTCCGCATCCAGCGCCAGCGGGTGGGCGTAAATTTCGCTGCCCGTGGCGGTCATTTGCGGCAACAGCTTGAGTAAATACGATTCGTTCAGGTCGCCCGATTGCAGCAAGCCATAAACTTTTTGCGGCTGCACAAACTGCTTGCCGCGCAATTGCCGCTCGCACCAGCCGCCCAACAAATTAAACACCACGCCCCAGACCAATTTGAGCGCCAGCCGGCGACGATCCAGCCGCAAACTCAACCGCATTTCACCTTTGACGACGCGCACGCGAGGCACACCGAATTCAGCGCACAATTGCATCAGCTCGCGAAAGATCACCGGATGCTGGTGCAAATGCGTGTGGCCGTCCACGTGCGAAAAGGGCAGACCCGTGGCGGCGAATTTTTCAAATTGCGCGCGCATTTCCCGGCGCAGTTCGCGCCGCGCTGCCGGGCTGAAGTAATACTGAACTCCGGCGTGAAACGAACTGTTGGAAAATCTGCCTTGCGGATCGGTGATGTGCGGGATTTCTGTGTGCGGCAAGGCGGCTTGACCCAAAACCAGCACCAGATGCAAACCGACACCCAGTTCAGGATTCGCTTTTGCCAGTGCGACAGCTTGGGCGGCGGCGGGTTCGTTGACCATCAAACTGGCGCTGGTCAGCACGCCTTCGCGGTGCGCCTGGATGATGGCGCGGTTGACGGCCTCGGAATAGCCGAAATCGTCGCCGTTGATGATCAACGGGATGCGCGCTGCGTGCGCCGGGGCGGTGAATTCCTGACTGCTCATTCGTGCTAAAAAGAGGCGGACGAGGTTTGCGCTTGTTGCCGCAATTTTTGTTTGTCCGCTGCGGGCAGCGTCGTCCAGTGAATTTGGCGCAAGGCCGCTTCAAGCGCATAGAGCAGATTCAAACTGGCGTTGAATCCGTGCGCTTTAACGCGCAAATAGGCTGCGACGGAACCGACGGCTGCCAGGTCTTCATAACTGTGTATGCCGACGGCGCGCAGCCATTCCTGCGAAACCGGCCCGATGTTTTTGAACGACGTGGGCATTGCTTGGGTGCGTGGGGTTGATCCGAGAACGCCTATAATTCGTTGAGTGCGGCAATGGCTTCGATTTCGATCTGGAAGCCATAATGCAGTTCATTGACCGGAACGATGGCGCGCGCGGGACGATGTGCGCCAAACGTGCGCGCATAGATTTCGTTGACCTTGCCCCACAGATTGCCGTCTGAAATGTAGATGGTCGTTTTTAGCACGCGGTCCAGGTCGCTGCCTGCGGCGCGCAACACGGCGCGCAAATTGGCCAGCACTTGTTCGGTTTGTTCTTCGATGGAACCAAGCTTTTTTTCGCCTGTGTGGGGATCAATGGGCAATTGTCCGGCGACGTAAACCAGGCCATTGTGAACGATGGCCGGCGAATAATGTCCAGCGGGAGGCGGGACGTCGGGAAGAAAAACAGGTTTGATTTCCATAGCAACTTTGTCTGTTTCTACAATGATGGCGCACGAAGGCAAAGGGTAAAGGAGGTGCGTGACGAATGCAAAAGCCCCTACGATTGAACGCAATCACACGCGGCAACCGCCACCAGGTTGTGGCCGAAGCAAAAGACGCGATCTCAGCCAGCGGCGGCTGGGTGCTGGATTTCAAACAGTTTTCCAATCTTTCGTTTTGCTTGAATTTTGAATTGCCGTCGCGAAGTGTGACGCAATTGCGTGCTGCACTGGCACAGATTGATCTGCAACTGACGGAGGCCAGCGAACAATTGCTGGCGGAATTTTGTGCACCATGTGCATCAGAGGACCCGCGTCAGCAGCAGGCTGCCAGCGACCTGACCGGTACCTTGCAAATCACGTTTGTGCATAATGAACCGGAATTGCGCGTGACGATCCCGGCGATTCCTGGCTGAGCCGCGGCAACACAACGCACAGAAAATAACGCGAACTGTTGCAATGCCCCGTTGCAATTCTCTATCTGATAGTGCAGTATCGTCGCCGTTCACTCCTTCTCTCGCGCATCAACGGTGATGCGCCACAAGCCTCTAGCAAATAGCGGCGGCGTTATGGATGGTTCGAGAGCAGGCTGACTTTTAACTATTAAGAAGCCGTTCACTTGAACGTCCGATCAAGAGCTTTCGCTGCTACCGTTCACCGAAACATTCCTGATTCGAAGCTTCCGCAAACCCCCTCCTAGGGGAAAGGTACTCTCATGAAACTTTACGTTGGCAATCTCTCGTTCCAAACTTCGGACGACGATTTGATGGATTTGTTTTCTCAAGTGGGAACGGTGGAATCCGCTTCTATCGTGACGGATCGTGACACGGGCCGTTCACGCGGCTTTGGTTTTGTCGAAATGGCCTCGAAAGCCGAAGGCGAAGCCGCCATTTCGCAATTCAACGGTGCGGAAGTGCAAGGCCGTAACCTGACTGTCAATGAAGCCAAACCGCGCGAAAATCGCGGCGGTGGCGGCTTTGGCGGCGGCGGTGGTCGTGGCGGTGGTGGCGGCCGTGGCGGTGGTCGTGGCGGTGGTTTCGGTGGCGGTCGTTCACGCTACTAAATCTCTGCTACCCAGAGTTTGGAGTTTAAACAAAGCGCCCTCAGCCGGGTTCGCCTCGTTTGAGGGCGCTTCGTGTATCAACGAGCAAGCGCGCATGGTTTTTCGGCTAAGTCGGCCAGAGAATTTCAGTGATCCGCTTGCCGAAAGGAAATAAATGAATTTTGCTGAATTGGGATTGCATCCGGCGCTTGCCGAACGATGTGCGTCCCTGGAATTTACTCAACCCACGCCCATTCAAGGACAGGCGATCCCCGTCATTTTGCGTGGCGTTGATTTGATTGGCTGTGCCGCAACCGGCACAGGCAAGACGGCGGCGTTTTTGTTGCCGCTGTTGCAAAAATTGTATGCCAAGAAAGCTGAAGGCGTGCGGGCGTTGATCCTGGCGCCGACGCGCGAACTGGCGCAACAAATCGCCGCCGGTTTGCAGAAACTGGATGCGGGAAGAAAAGTTCGCTCGGTGTTGATCGTGGGCGGCGCAAACGCAAACAAGCAACGCAGCGAATTGCGGCGCGGTGCTTCTGTCGTGATTGCCACGCCAGGGCGTTTGATTGACCACCTGGAATGCAACACGATCAATTTGTCTCGTGTGGAAACCGTCGTGCTGGATGAAGCGGATCGGATGCTCGACATGGGCTTTCGCCCGGCGATTCGGTTGGTGATGAGCAAGCTGCCTGCGGAACGGCAGACGCTGTTGTTTTCGGCCACGATGTCGCGTGAAGTCGAAAACATCGCGCGTGAATCCATGCAGAAGCCGCAAATCATCGAAGTGAACCAGCGTGGCAAAGCCGCCGTCACTGTCAAACAAATGGCCTATCCGGTGGCGTTGGAATCAAAGACGTCTTTGCTTTTGCACTTGCTGGAAAACGAACCGTACGAACGCGTGCTGGTGTTCACGCGTACGCGACGCGGCGCAGAACGGTTGTCGCACCTGTTGGCAGCGCGTTCGCATCAAGTCAATCGCATTCACGCTGACCGTTCGCAGCCACAACGCGAAGCCGCGCTGCGCGGATTTCGTGACGGCCGCTATCGTGTGTTGGTCGCCACTGACATTGCCGCCCGTGGCATTGACGTGGACGCCATTACACACGTGATCAATTTCGATGTGCCTGACGCACCGGAAGATTATGTGCACCGCATTGGCCGCACAGGTCGCGCTGGTAACGAAGGTCGCGCGCTGACGTTGCTGACGCCGATTGATGAATTGTCTATGCAAGCCATCGAGCGGTTGACCGGACAGCGTGTCGAACGCGTGGTCGTCCCCGGATTTGGCGGGTTGACCTTTGCTCCCAAGCCTGCGGTCAAGCTAAGCAGCCGTTCCACGCGTAGCTTTCGTTCGTTCGGCGCTCGCCGCGCGAGCCGTTAGCCGAGCAGGCGCTTTCAAAAACTGAGGGCCGGCATTGATTGGGCCGCCGCTAAATCGTAAGTATCTCGACTTGCGGCACGACGGCTGATTTCGGCATCAACGCCGGCCAATAGGCCACCACTTCTTCCACCTTCGGTCGCCCACCACCAAATCCTGTCACTGTTGGCGGCCCGCTCAATGCCAACGGCGCAATCTCCTTGGTAAACCGATCCACGGCGGCTTTGTCGTGTGAACGTACGCCGACACGCAACATGACTTCGGCAATGTCGGGCGCGGGGTCTCCGCCCAAGCCTTCGTGCGTCGCGTTGACGCCGACATACTGCGAACGAATTTCGTCGAATTTCAGGCCGAGCGATGCCAGCCGTTTACGCAACATCGCATCGCAGGCTTTGGCTTTTTCGTACGCATCCGGCCAGGCATAAATCAATCCGCCGACCGCTTTATAACCGTCAGAAAAACTGAGCGACACCTTATACAAATCGGTTGCCGGTTTGCCTTTGATGCCCGAAACCCGCACGCGATTTTCGCCCTCGTCGGCCAGCGAAATGGTGGTGAAATCAGCGATGCAATCCGGCGTGATGTAATTGTGCGGATCGCCCATTTCATACATCAGTTGTTCGGTGACGGTGGCGAGGCTGACGCGTCCGCCGGTGTTGGGGTGTTTGGTGACGACGAAACTGCCGTCTTCGCTGGCTTCGACGATGGGGTAACCGATGTTCCAGAAATCGGGGATGGATTGCCAATCTACCTGATGATTGCCGCCGGTGGCTTGTGCGCCGCATTCGATGATGTGCCCGGCGATGGTTCCGGCGGAAAGCTTGTCCCAATCGTCGGCTTGCCAGCCGAATTCGTGCATCAGCGGCCCCAGCGCCAGTCCCGTGTCAGTACAACGCCCCGTGACGACGATTTGCGCGCCTTGCGCCAGAGCGGCGGCAATCGGCGCAGCGCCAAAATAGACGTTGGCGCTGGCTACGCGGTCGCGAATGGTTGCCAGCGGTGCGCTGGTTTCCATGTTTTTGAGTTCGATGCCTTGCGCCAGAAAATCATCCAGCCGATCCATGATGTCGTCACCCGCGACAACGCCGACCGTGACTTTTCCCGCCAAGCCGAGTTTTTTGACGACTTCGGCCAGACCGGCGACACACGCTTGCGGATTGACGCCGCCCGCGTTGGCCACGATCTTGATGTTTTTCTCCAGACATTGCGGCAACACGCGCGCTACGACTTGCAGAAAATCGCGCGCATAGCCGGATTGCGGATCGCGCGCGCGCATTTTCTGCATGATGGACATCGTGATTTCCGCCAGATAATCCAGCGTCAAATAATCAATCGGGCCGCGTTCGACCAGATGAATCGGAGCTTCCAGCCAATCGCCCCAGTAACCTTGTCCGTTGGCAATTCTGATGGTTCTCATTGGTTCCTCCGCTAAGCGGCAAACACTGCCGGACGTTTTTTGGCCCACGGCCGCGCCGCTTCCAGTTCATACGCCAAGCCAAGCAAGGTGGCTTCGCCGCCGCGCCAAGCCGCAAACTGACTGCCGATGGGCAGATTGTCTTTGGTCCAATAGAGCGGCAGCGAAATCGCCGGAGTCCCGCAAGCGTTGTGCAGCGGCGTGTAGGCGACTTCGTCAAGGACGCGCGCCAGTAAGGTGTCAAAATCCACCGTTGGCGCGTGATAACCAAGTTTGTAGGGTGGAATGCGCAGCACCGGCGAAAGAATCACGTCGTAATTCTTGAACAGGTTTTCGAGCGCGGTGGCGGCTTCGTTAAATGCTTTGGTGGCGCGACCGACGGCTTGAAACAAGCCGCGTTTGCGTCCCAGCTCCATCATTCCAATCGTCCAGGGTTCCAGCACCTCTTCGCGTGGGATGCCTTTGCCAAGCATCGCTTCGATCTCGGCATCCAGCCCAACGGTTCCCGCCGCCCAATAACCCAAAAACGCGTCGGTTACTTCCGGTCCGTTGATGGGCAATTTGATTTCTTCGACGTTGTGTTTGAGCGAGGCGCACAGTTTGGCGGTTGCGCGAATGGCTTTTTCGACTTCCGGATCGGCCTTTTTGCCGTTTACGCCTTCGAGCACCAAGGCGATCTTCAGGCGTTTGGTTGCTGGTCCGGTGACCAAACCGACGGGTGGCAATTTGTCGTTGCTTTTGTTTTCGACCAGATTCAGAAACGCGGCTGTGTCGCGTACGGTGCGACTGACGCACAAATCGTTGGCGATGCCGATGACATCATTGGCCATACCGCCGCTGGTGAACATGGGGATTTCGCGGCGGCGCGTCGGTTTCAAACCGACCACGCCATTTTGACAAGCGGGAATGCGAATCGAACCGCCGCCGTCGTTGGCGTGCGCCAGCGGCACAATGCCTGCCGCGACTGCTGCTGCCGAACCGCCGCTGGAACCGCCCGTGGTGTAATCCGGGTTCCAGGGATTGTGCGACGCGCCGTGCAGCACCGGTTCGGTGGTTTCGATCAAGCCAAATTCCGGCGCGTTGGTGGTGCCAACGAAGATGAAACCGGCGGCTTCCATTTTGGCCGTAAAGGGGGAATTGGCTTTGTGCAAGCGCCCGTGTCGGATGATGCCGCGCGCATACAAGCGCGAACCGAAATCAATGTCAGCGTCTTTGTATTCCGCCAGGTTTTTCAACAGCACCGGCACACCGGCAAACGGACCGTCGCCGAGCGGTTGTTTGGCGCGCGCGCGCGCTAGTTCGACGTCGAAGTTTTTGCTCAAAACAAGGTTGAGTTTCGGGTTGATGCGTTCAATGCGTTTGAGCGTGTCTTCGACCAACTCCAGCGGCGAAATCTGTTTTTTCTTGATGAGTTCCGCCAGCCCGACGGCGTCGTAACCGACCAGCGCCGAAGTGCGCAATTTTGTTTCTGCGCGCAAGACGGAACCGCCGGTTGCCGCGACGATCAGCGCGGCGGTTTGTTGCAACATTTTTCTGCGAGAAAGTTTCATCGTCTATTTCCTCTGTCTCTTGTATCTCTTCAAACGTGCGTTACGCCGTTTTCATACCGGCGACATTTTCCAATCCCATTTCTTTGATCAACTGATTGCGCAACACAAACTTTTGCACTTTGCCGCTGGCCGTCAACGGAAAGGCTTCGACAAAGCGGAAGAATTTCGGCACTTTGTGGCGTGCGATGTTGGCTTTGCAATGATCGCGCAATTCGTCTTCGCTGACGGTTTCGCCGGGTTTCAGCCGGATCAAGGCACAGACTTCTTCGCCCATGAATTCATCGGGCAGGCCGACAATCTGGGCTTCGGCGATTTTCGGATGCCGCATCAGAAACGCTTCGATCTCAGCCGGGTAAATGTTTTCGCCGCCGCGAATGATCATGTCTTTCACGCGGCCTGCGATGTTGATGTACCCATCAGGTCGCATCACGGCCAAATCCCCTGTGTGCAACCAGCCGTCCGCGTCCAGCGTCTCGGCGGTTTTGTCCGGCATGTTGTAATACCCAACCATATTGGCATAACCGCGTGTCCACAGCTCGCCAGATTCTCCGCATTGGCAGGTTTCGCCCGTGCCCGGATTGACGATTTTGATTTCCGTATGCGGGATCGTCAGACCGACGGTCGCCGATTTGAGGGTAAAACTGTCGTTGTAAAACGATTGCGTAATTGCGCCGGTGGTTTCAGTCAGGCCAAACACAATCGAACAATCTGCGCCGATGCGCTCTTTGATTTGTTCCATCAGAACGACCGGCACTGGCGTTGCGCCCGTGAAAATGTTTTTCAGGCTGGTGAGGTTGAATTCGGCAAAGCGCGGGTGATTGAGCATCGCCACCAGCATCGTCGGCACGGCAAACGTGAAACTGCCGCGTTCTTTTTCAAAGAGCTCCAGTTGTTTGACCGGGTCAAAAGCGATCAACGGAATCAACGTGGAGCCAAGAAACAGGGAATAGATGATTGCGCCCAAACTGCCGGCGATGTGGAAGAACGGCATTGAAGTTACATAGCGCTCTTGAGCGGTCAACGCGCCGCGCGAACAGGCGATGTGCGATTGGTTGACCAGACTGTAATGTGTCAGCATCACTGCTTTGGGAAAACCGGTCGTGCCGCTGGTGTATTGCATTTGCACCACGTCGTGCACGTTGACCGACGCCTGGCGTGCTTTCAGTTCCGCATCGGATACCTGCTCAGCCAGCGCAGTGACATGGGCATAACCCAAGACGCCGGGCTTGGCTTCTTTGCCAAGGAGGACAACCCGTTTCAGACGCGGCAGGTTTTCTGAGTGCAATTCCTGGCCCAACGGATCGCTCAGTTGGTTCAGTTCGGGCGCGATTTCATAGATGGCGTTCAGGTAGGAAAAGCCGCGCAACTCTTCGATCAGAAACAGGGCTTTGATGTCGCCTTGTTTCAGCGCGTATTCGATTTCAGCTTTGCGATAGTTGGTATTGATCGTCACCAGTACGCCGCCGATTTTCGACACGGCCAATTCCAGAAAGACCCATTCCGGCACGTTGGTCGCCCAGACCGCGATGTGATCGCCTTTTTTGATGCCGAGCGCCAGCAAGCCTTTGGCCAGTTGGTTGACCGTGTCGCGGTACTGTCGGTAATTCAACCGCAACTCCAGACCGAATTCGGGATAGTGATAGACGAGCGCTTCTTTGTCAGGAATTTCGTCGGCGCGCCGGTCGAGCAATTCGCCCAGCGTCATTTCGATCAATTCCGTGCCGAAAGCTTCCGCTTCCCAATGTGCCAAGTTGTTTCTCAGTGCCATAGCTCCTCCAGGTGTCAGGGGATAGGTGTGAGGTGTCAGGTGTAAGAGGTAGATCAAATTTCACCACAGTGCGGAGTTTGCCCGCGAAGCGCCAAGGCTCAGAGGTTTAAACATTCTTCTTTGAGCTGCTGTGACTCTGTGGCTAAACCGTACCTCCAACTGAAAGCTAATTTAGTGCGTGCCTTTGAGGCTTTTTGACAAGCCCGCAAGCATTTTGCCGACCTCGGAACACCGTGCCAGCAATGGCTCGGTTTCGTGGGTGGGGCGATACCCCAAACGTTCTATCAACAAGATGTGCGTTTCCAATTCCATCAATGAGCCATTGGCGATGGAAATGTGCCGCAAGTAATCTCCCAGGTGATCACGGCCATGTCCTTCCGCAATGTTGGCGGGGACTGAAACTGCCGCACGTTGTGTTTGACTGATCAAGCCATAGGTTTCGTGTTTGGGCAGGTAGCTGACAAACTTGTAACACTCAACCACCAGCTCCATGGCCTTTTGCCAGACTAACAAATCACGATAGCTCCGAATTTTCATAGCTAAACCCTTTCAAGCTGAAGTTGTTGCTGAGTTTGTTTGGTCTCTTGCACCTAACACCTGACACCTGACACCTAACACCCTGTCCCCGAAGTGAAAGACAAGCGGGCGTCTGAATCTGACACCTGACACCTAACACCTGACACCTATCTTGCCAACGCGTGATATTCACGATTCGGGATCATCCCCGTGGCTGATGCCATGCGATTCGTGAAGTTATACATCGCGGCAATTTCGATCACATCCCAAACTTCTTCGAGTGTCAGGCCGAAGCTTTGCAGATAGGCCATGTCTTCTGCGGAGGCTTCGCGCGGCGTTTCGGTCAGCAACACGGCGAAATCGAGCACGGCTTCCATTTTGGCGTCGAGCCCGGCGCGTTTGTAATCCAGCGTGATGCGGTCAGCTTGAATCGGATCGCCCAACGCCTGGCGCAACGCGGCTCCGTGCGCGACCAGGCAATACAAACAGCCGTTGGCCATTGAAACCGCCACGGCGATCATTTCGCGTTCGGCGGCGTTCAGGTTTGCGCTCGGTTCGTGGAGCTGTTTGTAATGCGCAAACCAGGCGCTGAAACGTTCGGGCCGAAAGCTGTAAACGCGAAAGACATTGGGCACGAACCCGACCCGTTCTTTCGCTTTGCGAAACAAACCTTGCAGGCTTTCCGGCAAGTCCGTTTCGGCGGGGACGGGAAACCAACTGATTTGTTCTTCGGCTTGCGCGTTCACAGGGCCTTCCTTTCCTTGGTCATTTGCTTGCCGCAGGCTGTTTGGTCAGCGTGGCGTATTGAATGGATTGCAACGGATACGAGAGGACTTCGTTTTCCTTTCCTTTGTCACCGCTGATGCGCGGCGAACCGAAGCGCGACGTGATGATTTCGGTGAACAGCTTGCCGTCGCGCAATTCTTCGCGCGAGGTAAGCAGCACATCGCCCACTTTGAACTGGCTGAACATCACGTTTCCCAGCAAGCGGCAATCCAGCAAGATGCCGTTGGCTTCATCCATAACAAACGCGCCCGGTTTGTCGGATTGCGGAAGCAGTTTGTAATTGCGCACATTCTTTTTGTCGCCCGCGCCATAGACGATTTGCCATTGATAGCCTGGTTCGCCCTTGAGCGGGTGAATGTGCAATTCCATCGGTACTTCCTGGCGCGCTTTGGGCGAAGGAATCACCAGCGTTCCCGCCCAATCGCCCAGCCATTCGGGCGGCAGTTGATTGGTTTGCGGCGGGGCCGGGTTTTGCCAAAACGCAGACGTAAGCAGAAAGACAAGGGAAAAAAGAAACGTCATTTTGTAAAACTCCCGTGACGGCCCGCGCCGCTGGCAAAGCGGGTTGCGCCTGCGCGCGCGTCCGCTTCCAGTGAGCGTAAACCGTGGTTGAATTCGTTGCGCAAGGCTTCGGCGAAATTCAGATCGTGTTGTTCATATGCCGACAGCCGGTCATTGCGCAGACAGATTTGTGGAAACGCCGCGATCTCGTGGGCTATTTGTTCGGCTTCCTGACGGGCTGTGCCGCTTTTGACGACGCGATTGACCAAACCGAATTGCAGCGCTTCTGTGGCAGAAACGGCGCGCCCGGTCAGAATCAAATCCAGCGCCCGGCTCAAGCCGATCAGGCGCGGCAAGCGAATTGTGCCGCCGTCAATCAGCGGCACGCCCCAACGGCGACAAAACACGCCGAGTACGGCGTCCTCTTCTGCCACGCGCAAATCACACCAGAGCGCCAATTCCAACCCGCCCGCGACGGCATAACCGGAAATCGCCGCGATCACGGGTTTGCTCAGCAACATACGGCTTGGTCCCATCGGCCCATCGCCGTCGGAGTCAGTCAGATTGCCCTGACCGGCAGAGATGGCTTTCAAATCCGCGCCCGCGCAAAACGTGCCGTGGTCGCCATAGAGCACCGCGACCGAAGCCGTGTCGTCGGCGTCAAACGCGCGAAAGGCTTCGACCAGAGCCGCCGCCGTCGTGCGATCCACGGCATTGCGCACTTCCGGGCGCGCGAGGATGACGGTCGTGACCGGGCCGGTTTTTTCTACGATGACTGCCATAGAAACTCCGTGGGGAATTGCTCAGGAGCCCAGCGTTGAGCAGTGATGCGTGAGTCTGAACGGACTGGCAATCAGGCAGGCGGTTGGGATTCGCGATGACCAGTCCACAGTTTCAATGCGTTGTTGAAATTGCGGAAAAGGCCAAGGGCGATTGCGCGCCGCCTTTGGCCTTTTCTGCCTTTTCTGTTTTTACACCTTTTCCCAGGCCTTCGATTTGGCAGACCGTTCAATGGCATCGAGCACACGTTGGTTGCGCACGCCGTCTTCAAAATTCGGTGTCGGAATTTTGCGACTGTCGATGGCTTTGAGCAGGTCATAGACCGTATGCGTGAAAGTGTGTTCGTAACCGATGATGTGTCCTGGCGGCCACCAACCGGCGACAAACGGATGCGCGGCATCGGTGGCGAGGATCGTTTTGAAACCGCTGTTCGGGCCTTCTTCTTTGTACACCTCCAGCTCATTCATCCGTTCCAGGTCAAACGCGATGCTGCCTTTGCTGCCGTTGATTTCGAAGCGGTTGTAATTTTTGCGGCCCGTGGCAAAGCGTGAACCTTCGATGGAGCCGACGGCGCCGTTGCGGAATTTGACCAGTGACAACGCCGCGTCATCCACATCTACCTTGCCCATCTTTTTCGGATCGTCGGGCATCGGGCGTTCCTTGATGAAGGTTTTGAGCAAGCCGGAGACTTCTGTGATTTCGCCGACCAGATAGCGCGACAGGTCAATCGAGTGAGACGCGATGTCGCCCAGCGCGCCTGATCCTGCCACGGATTTTTGCAAGCGCCAGACGCGCGGGAAATTCGGATCAACGATCCAGTCCTGCAAATAGGTGCCGCGGTAATGGAAGATTTCGCCGATTTCGCCCGCTTCGATCATTTGCTTGGCCAGCGTCACCGCCGGAATGCGGCGGTAATTGTGGCAGAGCATGTGAATGACTTTGTTCTTTTTGGCGGCGGCGAGCACGGCTTCGGCTTCTTGCAACGTGTTGGCCAGCGGCTTTTCACAGAAGACGACTTTTTTCGCTTCGGCGGCGGCGATGGCTTGCGGCATATGCGCGTCGCCCGGCGAACAGATGTCAATGATGTCAATGTCGGGGCGTTCGATGACTTTGCGCCAATCGGTTTCGACCTCTTCCCAGCCCAGCGTAGCTGCCGCTTTGGTCGCGGCGTCGGCGTTGCGTCCGCAAATGACTTTCATCACGGGTTCGACCGGAACGTCGAAAAACCGCGAGACCTGACGCCAGGCGTTGCTGTGCGCGCGGCCCATAAACTGGTAGCCAATCATTGCGACATTCAGTTTTTTCTTGGTAGCCATAGTTGAATTATCCGTTTCGACAAGCAAGTTGGCGGGTTTTGCCGTGCGTTGATTTTGCTAAAACCGGGACCGACAGAGACGAAACATGGTTTGCCACAGCGGCGCAAAGACACAGAGGTAAGGCAAAGAAAGATGGTTTCTCAATACGTTTTCTCGGTTTTGCTCTGTGTTTCTGTGCCTCTGTGGCCGATCTGTCTGTCTTGCCTGGCTCTCGTACGTTACCAGCCGACTTGCAAGGTAAAACGGAACGTTCTCCCTTCATTCAAGGTGTTAGTGATTGCGCCGAAGTTCGGGTTTGCCAGCTCGAACCCCGGCTCGGCGAATTGCGGTGTGTTGAAAAGATTGATGGATTCGGCGCGGAACGTCAGCCGCAGGTCGTGTTTGAATCCCCACGAGCGGGCGATTTGCGCGTTGACGTTGCGGATTGGGCCTTTGCGAAACACGTTGCGCCCCAGATTGCCCAACGCGTCGGTCGGTTTGATGTAACCGAATGCCGCGCGCGGCAATAGCTGTTTGGAGGTGTCAGGATTTGCGATTGTCCGGCCCAGAATCGAAGTGTCGAGCAGATTCGGGCGATCGGCTCCGTTGCCGTCTACATTGCCGAAGCCCGGCGCGTCAGAACCGCTGACAACGTTGAACGGCAAGCCGGTTTTGACCAGCACGATGGTCGAAAGGCTCCAGCCGTTGACCAGTTGCGACGCGATCTGCTGCAAGTTTTGCGTGCCTTTCGGGGCGCGGATGGCATATGTCGTGCGCCACAGGAACGAGTGCGTTTGGTCAAACACGCTCAGCGCTTTCATGTCGCGGTGAATGTCGTTTTCGCTTTGGCTGCGGCCCACGCGCGAATCGTTCTCGTTGGCGGTGTTGGTATAGGTGCTGCCCAGATCAAGCGCTTTGCTGAACCAGTACGACACGTCCATGGTCAATCTGTGCCAGTTGGGCACGACCAGCGAAATGCGCGCGGCGTCGAAATAACCGCGCGAACCATTCACCACCAGCCGGTAATCGGTGATGGATTGATTCGGGCGACGCTGGTTGATCGTGGCCGTAATCTGTTCGATGCCGGGCACGGGCCGGGCGCGGTTCAGATACCACATCGAAAACAATTTGTGCGAACGGCTGCCGACATAACCCAGTTGCAAACGCCAGGACGACTTCCATTCCGGTTCCCAGCTTAGGTTGTATTGGTGCGCGTACGGCGTCGCCAGTTCCGGGTCAAGCGCGTAAATCACTGGACGTTGCACGCTGCCTTGACTGACTGCGCTGAGCGGATTTACCAGCGGCGGCGCAACCACCACGATTTTGTTGTTGCGCGGCGGGCTGAAACGAATTTGTTGAAAGGTGACGAAAAAGACTTCGCCGAAATGCGTGCCGTAAGCGCCGCGCAAGACGCCGTTGTGTTTGGGCAAGCGATACGCAAACCCGAACGACGGTACGACATTGTTCCAATCGCTGTCATACGGAAAGGCATTGAGCTGTTGTACTTCAACCGGTTTGGTCACCGGTTGCCAGCGCAACCCATAATTCAACGTCAGATTGCGCTTGAATTGCCATTTGTCGCCCGCATACACCTGCGCTTCCCACAACCGAAAGCCGCGATGAATGTTGCCGATGGAAACGATATGTTGCGACGGACGTCCGAGCCGCAAATTGGTGATGCCGTCAGCGCCAAAATCATTGCTGAAGGAAAAGTACCCACGATGAACGTCGGTTTCGCTGCCGTTGATTTGGCGGCGTAACAACGCCGCGCCAAACAGCCATTCGTGACGTCCGGCTGTGTGGCGCAATTGTCCGGCAGTGCGCATGTGGTTTTGCGCGCGGTCCAGCGGAATGGTGCCATCCGGTCCCAGGCTGGTCAGCCCGGCAGGCGAAACGAAGTTTCCTACTGCGTTGGGTTCGGGCACGAGCAGCGACGTCAGCCGATCATAGCTGAGCACAATGCTGCTTAACGTGCGCGCGTTCCAATTGCGCGTCCAGGCGATGCGCGCCAGATGCGATTTGGTTTGCGTGTCGGGATTTTGCCCGGCGACCAATTGAAAGGCGTCAACACTTTGCGAGGTGAATTGATATTGCAGCGCCAGTTGATCCCGTTGGGTCAATTGCTGATCCAGACGCAAATTGGCCTGGTTGTTATCAATCGCTTGGGGCGCGTTGGTGTTGAGTGCGCGCGCATTGATGTCCGTGCGGTTGGGTAATTCGGCTGGATAGGCGGCCAGGAATTTGGCGACGATTGCGCGTGTGGCCGGATCGGTCGCCAGCGGCGTGCGTTCGTCCGGTTTGGGCACCAGCACATTGCCATTGACCACGCCGCGAATCTTTTGCTGGCTGGCGTCCATAAAAAACTTGGCGTTGCGCCAGGCGTTCACACCGAAATTGAAGCCATAGTCGTTTTCGCGTGCCGGTTTGACGTCACCCACCTGAAAGAAGGAGCGTGCGCTAAACACGCTGTTCAAATGCGTTTCATATACCCGACCGTGAAAGCCTGCTTTTAACGCCGTCGGGATGGTGATGGCGGCACGCGGCGCATTGCCAAATTCGGAACCGAAATAGCCGTTGGCCAGCGAAATCTCGCGCACGATGGTGGCGGTTGTTCCCAGGCGAATATTGAGTTCCTTGAGCGCGTTGTTGTCTACCAGGTTGAATTGAACGTTTTCGTTGCGCCGACTTTCGCCTGAGGCCGAATCGGTTTTGCCAAGCATATTCAGTTCGACCCGTTTGCTGGCGTCGCCAGATTTGTTGTCGGGATCGGCGGGTTTTTCCGCCGCGTTTTTTTGCGGTTCGGATGCGGGTTTGTCTTGCGCGACGGTCAACGGCGCGCCCCAGGACAGCACCAGCAGTGCAGTGAGTGCACACAGCAAACGGCGGTTCATGCGTTTTTGATCTCGGTGAAGAATGCCAATCTTGACAAGCGGAATTGCGTTGCTTACTGTCCCCGAAATCCGCAACGCTGTCAATCATTTCGATCTCCTTCAAGGTACGCAAACCAGGCAAAATCGGCATGCAAGCGATCAAATCTTTGCTGGACAAAAATTCAGACGCCTATCGGGCCAACTACGCGGCCAATCTGGCCCACGTCACGCGGCTGCAAGATGAATTGAAACAGACCACACTCGGCGGCGGCGAGCCTTACGTCAAACGACATGTGGCGCGCGGCAAATTGTTGCCACGCGAACGCATCGAGATGTTGCTGGACGAAGGCTCGTTCTTTTTAGAGATTGCGCCGCTGGCCGGACACGGCATGGAACACGAATTTGTCGGCGCAGGTGTTGTCGGCGGTCTTGGCCTGGTCGAAGGCCGACTGTGTTTTCTCATCGCCAACGAAGCCACGGTCAAAGGCGGCGCGGTCAGCGAAATCGGCCAGCGCAAAAATGCGCGGCTGGCGGAAATCGTCGCGCTCAATCATTTGCCTTCGATTTCGCTGGTGGAATCTGCCGGCGCGGATTTGCCCGTGCAGCACAAAATCTTTGTGCCGGGCGGCGCGGGCTTCAAGGAAATCACACGCCGCTCAAAGAATCGCATTCCCAGCATTTCGGTCGTGTTTGGCAATTCGACGGCGGGCGGCGCGTATTTGCCGGGCATGTCTGATTACGTCGTCATGATCAAGAAACAAGCCCAGGTGTTTTTGGGCGGGCCGCCACTGGTCAAAATGGCGACCGGTGAAATCGTGGATGAAGAATCGCTCGGCGGCGCAGAAATGCACGCCCGGCTGTCCGGGTTGGCCGATTATCTGGCCGAAAACGAACTCGATGGTTTGCGCATCGCGCGCGAAATCGCCAGCCATTTAGAACGCAAACCGCTGCCGCCGCGCGCGCCGACAGTCGAACCGCTTTATCCGGCGGACGAATTGTTAGGCATTGTGTCTGCCGACATTCGCGTGCCGTTTGACGCGCGCGAAGTGATTGCGCGCATCGTGGACGGCTCGCAGTTCGAGGATTTCAAACCGCTATATGGTTCGACGTTGGTCACGGGCTGGGCGCGCATTCACGGTTATCAGGTCGGCATTCTGGCCAACAATGGCGTGTTGCTGTCGGAATCCGCGGGCAAAGGCGCGCAATTCATTCAGCTTTGCAACGCGCAAAACATTCCTCTCATTTTCCTGCAGAACATCACCGGCTTTATGGTCGGGCGCAATTACGAAGAGCAAGGCATCATTCGCAACGGCGCGAAACTCATCAACGCCGTTTCCAACTCTACCGTCCCGGCGATCACCGTGATGATCGGCAGCAGCTATGGCGCCGGGAATTACGCAATGTGCGGCCGGGCGTATGATCCGCGATTTGTTTTCACCTGGCCCAACCATCGCATCGCCGTGATGGGCGGACAGCAACTGGCGGGCGTGATGGACATCATCAAACGCGAAGCCGCCGCACGCGCCAAAGTCGAATTTGACGAAGCCAAAGCCGCCCTCGCCAAACAAATGCTCGAAGCGCAAATCGAAAAAGAATCCGATCCGTATTTTGCCACAGCTCGTTTGTGGGACGACGGCATCATTGATCCCAGAGACACCAGAACCATTTTGGCCATCGCGCTGACGGCAGCCTATCAACGACCCTTTGAAGGCACGATGGAATGGGGCGTGTTTCGCCACTGAAAAGGAAACCAGCCATGAGTTCACTTCCGGCAATCATCGCCGCGATCGCTTCGGTCATCGGAGC
>JAEUQO010000468.1 GCA_016789605.1 Acidobacteriota bacterium | reverse complement strand
GATCGCCAAGCCGGGTTCGATCAAGCCGCACACGAAGTTCAAAGCGGAAGCGTACATCCTGACGAAAGAAGAAGGCGGTCGTCATACACCGTTCTTCACGGGCTACCGTCCGCAGTTCTACTTCCGCACGACGGACGTGACGGGAGTGGCGAAGTTGCCGGATGGCGTGGAAATGGTGATGCCGGGCGATAACATTGCGATGGAGATCGAATTGATCACGCCGATCGCGATGGAAAAAGGGTTGCGCTTCGCAATCCGTGAAGGCGGCCGCACGGTCGGCGCCGGTACCATCTCCGAAATCATTGCTTAGTATGCAGTAAAAGCGTTGCGGGCTGAGTTTGCACTCAGCACGCAACACTCAGCAAAGAGAAAATATGCTGAACGAAAAGATCAGAATTCGCCTGAAAGCTTACGACTATCGCGTGCTGGATCAATCCACGGCTGAAATCGTGGAAACAGCAAAGCGCACAGGCGCGCGCGTGGCGGGGCCGATTCCGCTGCCGACGGTGAAAAACAAAGTCACCGTGCTCAAATCGCCGCACGTAGACAAAAAGTCGCGTGAACAATTCGAGATTCGTACGCACAAGCGGTTGATGGATATTCTTGATCCGACGCCGCAAACCATGGATGCATTGATGAAGCTCGACTTGCCGGCTGGCGTGGATGCGGAAATCAAGGCCTTCGGACGCGAACGCAGATAAGACCGAGGATAGAGGATAGACGATACGAGGGCGCGCCAATCGCGCCGCGCGTCATCCGCAGTTCTCGTTCCTCCATCCGCAAACTAATCGCGGAGTACCAAAACAATGGTGAACGGAATTATTGGTAAAAAGCTGGGTATGACCCAGATTTTTGCGCCGGACGGAACGGTTACGCCCGTCACGGTGATCAAAGCTGGCCCGTGTGTGGTTGTGCAGCGCAAAACCGTTTCAAACGACGGTTACGAAGCCGTGCAATTGGGACTGGTCGAAGACAAAAGCCCGCGCAAGATCAACAAGCCAATGAAGGGCCATTTCGAGAAGGCTGGTTTGCCGCCGACTCGGATTTTGCGTGAGTTTCGCCTGGAAGACGCCACGGATGAAGTCAAAGTTGGTGACAAAATCCTGGTTGATCTCTTTGCCGAAAACGACGTGATCGAGGTCATTGGAACCAGCAAGGGACGTGGCTTCGCTGGCTTCGTCAAACGTCACGGTTTCGGTGGCGGTCGCGCATCGCACGGTTCGATGTTCCACCGTGCGCCTGGTTCGATCGGTGCTTCGGCTTATCCGTCGCGCGTCATCAAAGGCACGCGCATGGCTGGTCATATGGGCGTCGAGCGCAAAACGATCAAGAATCTCAAAGTGGTCAGGGTCAACACAGAAGAGAATTTGTTGTTGATCAAAGGTTCGGTCCCGGGCCCGACCGGCGCGTATGTGCTGATCAAGAAGAGACAGACTGATTAAGACCGTGTAGCGGCGTTTGTCGCTACCAAACTTTCGAGAGGGCAGCGATGCCAACCGTAGAAGTCAAAAATCTGAAAAACGAAAATGTCGGTGAACTTGAGCTGAAAGACGAAATTTTCGGCGCTCCGCTCAATGAATCACTGATCTATTACGCGGTGAATAACTACCTGACCAATCAGCGTCAGGGTACGGTGAAAACCAAAACGCGTGGCAATACTTCCGGCAGCGGCAAAAAGCTGTGGAAGCAAAAAGGCACTGGCCGCGCTCGTATTGCGAGTTTGCGTTCTCCGCTCTGGAAAGGCGGCGGCAATGTGCACGGCCCGCAACCGCGTGACTGGTCGAGCAAAATGCCGACCAAAATGAAGCGCGGGGCGTTGAAGTCGGCGCTTTCCGAACGCTTGCGCGAAGGCAATTTGGTGGTCGTCGAGCAGCTCGATCTGGGCGATCACAAAACCAAGAATTTCGCCGCGATTACCAAAGCGTTGGGCTGTGAAAACAAGACGTTGATCGTTGAGACGACGCCAGGAAAAAACCTGGTGCTCTCATCGCGCAACTTGCCGGGCGTGACGCTGGCCACCAACGTGAATGTGAACATTTACGATGTGCTCTATCACGACAAGATTGTTTTCACCAAAGAAGCGATCAGCGTGCTGCAGGATAAGCTGAGCAAGTAAAGCTCGTAAGGGAACCGTTATGGCAAAAACGATCTGGGATGTGCTCAAAGCGCCGGTCATTACTGAGAAAGCGCTCCAGCTTAAGGAACAGAGCACACACGACATCCGCGATAGCAAGAACAAGAAGACGATCAAGCGCGACCGTCAGGTGCTCGCATTCCGCGTCGCTGACGATGCCAGCAAGCATTCGATCAAAGCGGCGGTCGAAATCATCTTCAAGGTCAAAGTGGATCAGGTGCGTGTGGTGAATTATCGCGGCAAAACAGTGCGCCGCGGACGCACGACCGGACGCAAATCCGACTGGCGCAAAGCCTATGTCACACTGAAGCCAGGCTTCGCTGTGGATTACGCGGATTCGATCTAAAGTTCGTACCCCCGGTTTGAGGCGCAAGCTTTGAAACAGGGATGATCCGGCCAGGGCCGGTACTATCAGCGATTGAGGGAACGATGGGAATCAAGAAGCTATCACCAACCAGTCCCGCGCGGCGCTACCAAACTTATCTGACCAACGATGAGTTGACGACAGATAAGCCGTACAAAGGCTTGCTCGAAAGCAAGCAACGTACGAATGGGCGCAACAATCTGGGAAAGATGACCGTGCGCCATCGTGGTGGTGGGCACAAACGCAAATACCGCATCATTGATTTCAAACGCGACAAGTTCGGCATTCCGGGCAAAGTGGCCACTATCGAATACGATCCAAATCGTTCGGCCCGCATCGCGTTGATCAATTACGCCGACGGCGAAAAGCGCTACATTTTGGCTCCGGTTGGTTTGCAGGTTGGGCAGGCGATTTTGGCTGGACCTGAGGCCGACATTCTGACGGGGAATGCGCTGCCAATCAAAAACATCCCGCTCGGTACGCAAGTCCACAATATCGAATTGAAACCCGGTAAAGGTGGCCAAATGGCCCGCAGCGCCGGCAGCTTTGCTCAATTGGTGGCAAAGGAAGGTGAGCTTGCCCAGTTGCGCTTGCCTTCAGGCGAAATTCGTTTGGTCTCGGTCAACTGCATGGCCACCATTGGTCAAGTTGGCAATGCCGAGCACGAAAACGTTTCGGTCGGTAAAGCAGGCCGTACGCGTTGGAAAGGCATTCGTCCAACGGTGCGTGGTGTGGCCATGAACCCGGTCGATCACCCGCACGGCGGTGGTGAAGGTAAAACTTCTGGTGGACGTAATCCGGTGACGCCCTGGGGCCAACCGACACGCGGTTACAAAACGCGCAACAACAAGCGCACGGATAAGTTCATCGTCAAACGGAGAACGAAGTAACAGCTCCAGGTTCAAGCTTTCTGCTCGGCGCTGGTCATCTGCTGGCGATAAACAGAGTAAGAGCCTGAGCCTGACACGTGGAACTAAAAGCTATGGCACGTTCAGTCAAAAAAGGCCCGTTTATTGATAAGCACCTGGAGAAGGCCATCGAAAAGATGAACGCCGCGAACGAGAAGAAGGTGCACAAGACCTGGTCGCGCCGCTCGACGATCACGCCGGAGATGGTCGGTCATACTCTGGCGGTGCATAACGGCAAAAAGTTCATCCCGGTTTACATTACGGAAAATATGGTCGGCCACAAATTGGGTGAATTTGCGCCGACTCGTACCTTCAAAGGGCACGCGGACAAGGCCGAGAAGGCCGCAGGCAAGAAATAGGCTGACGGCAGTCTGAATCGCACAGGAGGGATGGCGTAATTGCCCTCCGCGCGCTTCTGGCTGGCTGTCGCGGATAGAGGTCGAAAGATGGAAGCGATTGCGAAAGCAAAGAACGTCAAGATTTCGTCGCAAAAGGCGAAGCTGGTCATGGATTTGATTCGTGGCCTTAAGTATGGCCAAGCGCGCGAGTTGTTGCGTTTCACCAACAAACGCGCCGCTGGTCTGATCTACAAAGTCCTCGAATCGGCCCGCGCCAACGCCGAACAACTCGCGCAACAGGACAACGTCCTGGTGGATGTGGATGAGTTGTGGGTAAAGGCGTGTTATGCCGATACCGGCACGACCAAATTTCGCCGCCGCGTGCGTCCCGCGCCAATGGGCCGCGCTTACCGCGAACGTCGTCATTACAGTCATTTGACAGTGGTGGTTTCGACTGAAAAGCAGGCGGCTGGCAAGACGCAAGGGAAGAAAGAGACCGCCGTTGAAGTGGCGGGCTAGAGTTTAGGATTTCGGCAACGGAGATCATCAATGGGTCAGAAAGTACATCCCTACGGTTTCAGGCTCGGTTACAACCGCACGTGGCATTCGCGTTGGTTTGCCAAAAAGGATTTCGGCAAATTGTTGCTGGAAGATCTGAAACTGAAAAAGGAACTGAAGGCGCGTTTTGCGCAAGCAGGCGTGTCGCAGATCGAGATTGACCGGGCGGCCAACCGCTTGCGCATCATCATCTACACCTCGCGCCCCGGCATCATCATCGGACGCAAAGGCGCGGAAATTGACAAGCTCAAGCAGGAGATCAGCCGCCGTACCAAGCGCGATATCCTGATTGACATCCGCGAAATCCATAAGCCGGAACTCAATGCGCAATTGCAGGCTGAGAAAATCGCCCAGCAGTTGGAAAAGCGCATCGCTTTCCGTCGCGCAATGCGCAAAGCCGTGGACGAAGCGCAACGCTTCGGCGCTCAAGGCATCAAGATTCGTGTGTCAGGCCGTTTGGGTGGCGCTGAAATCGCGCGCTCAGAATGGACGCTGCAAGGCCGTTTGCCTTTGCACACGTTGCGCGCCGATGTTGATTATGGATTCGCCGAAGCGAATACGACCTTTGGTGTGATCGGCGTCAAAGTTTGGATTTATCGTGGCGAGATCATGGATCCGCGCGAAGCGATTATGAAGCGGTAAATGAATGTGACAGTGCCGCCAAGCGATGGAAAGTCAATGACTTTCTCAAATTGCGGACTCGCCACATTGTCAGGACTCTACTATGGCTGAATATAAAATTCCCAAGAAGGTCAAATATCGTAAGCAGCAACGCGGTCGTCGCGCTGGCGCGGCGAAACGGGGCACAAACATCGCGTTTGGCGAATTTGCGCTGAAAGCGATGGAAGTGTCTTGGGTGACCGGACGCCAGATTGAAGCGGGCCGTATTGCCATCACGCGTTATGTCAAACGCGGCGGCAAATTGTGGATTCGTATTTTCCCGGATAAACCGATTACCAAAAAGCCCGCCGAAACTCGTATGGGCAAAGGAAAAGGCGCACCGGAAGGCTGGGTCGCAGTCGTCAAGCCAGGCCGCATCATCTTCGAAATGGAAGGTGTGGATGAGGCCACGGCCAAACGCGCGATGGAATTGGCAGCCGCCAAGCTCCCGATCAAGACCAAGTTCATCTCCCGGCGTGACCAAGAAGGAGGTGCTCTGTGAAGCACAAATTGGACAAGGTCCGTGAGCAGTCTTCAGAAGACTTGATCAAGCGCGTGGGTGAGATCAAAGAATCGCTGTTTCGCCTGAACTTCAGAAAGTCGCTGGGGGATACCGAAGTTGTGCGGCAGATTCGGGCGGAAAGAAAAGAGCTTGCGCGCTTGAAGACGCTTCTGCGCGGACGCGCTCTGGGCATTGAAAAATAGATACTGTGCCGCGCCCGTATAAGTCGCGGCTGATGAAAAGCAACTATGAGCGAAGAGACTTTGCAAAATCAGGAAGCGCCCGCCACTGACGCCGCTGCCAAATCGCGCGGCCGCCGTAGCGAAAAGATCGGCACCGTCACCAGCGACAAGATGACGAAGACGGTTGTGGTGCGTGTGGATCGGTTGGTCTTGCATCCCGTATACAAGCGCTATGTGCGCAAACGGAGCAAGTTTATGGCGCATAACGAGATCGAAGGTGTTTCGATTGGCGACCAGGTGCGCATTGTGGAAACCCGCCCGTTGTCGGCGCGCAAACGCTGGCGTGTGGTCGAGGTGCTGCGTAAAGCAAGTAAGTAAAGCGAGTCGGAAAGACGAAAGAAGACGCCCAAGGGTGGTTAACCTTTAGCGCTGCGCAATCTTCGCTCTTTCCACAAGGAGGCTAGCAATGGCAGTTCAAATGCGTTCAATGTTGGAGGTCGCCGATAATTCGGGGGCGAAGCGGATCGCGATGATCCTGCCCCTCGGCGGCAACATCGGGACACGCGCCAGTGTCGGCGACGTGATCACGGCTTCGGTGAAAGAAGCTGCTCCCGATGGCACGGTCAAGAAAAAACAGGTTGTCAAAGCCGTCATCGTGCGTACGCGCAAGGAAGTGCGTCGCAAAGACGGTACGTACATCCGCTTCGATCAGAATGCGGCAGTGTTGATCAAACCGGATGGCGAGCCGATTGGCACGCGTGTGTTTGGTCCGGTCGCGCGCGAATTGCGCGAAAAAGGGTTTATGAAGATCGTAAGCCTCGCTCCCGAAGTTATCTAGCTAGAGCGAGCGCCAGTAACGAGGCAATTATGGCAACCAGACTGAAGATCAAAAAGAACGACCAGGTGGTAGTCATTTCGGGACGCGATAAAGGCAAACGTGGCCGCGTCATCGAAGTGTTGACCAAAGAACGCAAGCTCATCGTCGAGGGCGTCAACATCATCAAGAAAGCCGTGCGTCCAAATCGCGCACGCGGCATCGCGGGAGGCATCGTCGAACGCGAAGCTCCGCTGGATGTTTCCAACGTGATGTTGCTTGAAGGAGGCCGGGCGGTGCGCGTCGGCTACCAGATTTTGCAAGATGGCCGCAAGGTGCGTGTCTCGAAAAAGAGCGGCGCCGTGCTTGATTAAAGGAGGGCTGGAAAACGGCCAGGAGCGTATCTCTAGCAGACGCTTAACGCCGAGTACCCAGCGCGACAAAAGAAGATGGCAACACGACTGAAAGAGAAATACGACAAGGAAGTGGCCCCGGCGCTCGTTAAAGAGTTCGGCTATCAAAATCCGATGAGCGTGCCGAAGCTGGAAAAGATCGTCATTAACGTTGGCATGGGCGAAGCTATTCAAAACGCCAAGTCCATGGATGCCGCCGTGAATGACTTACAAATCATCGTCGGCCAAAAGCCGGTGGTGACGAAAGCCAAAAAATCCATCGCGGCGTTTAAGTTGCGCGAAGGAATGAGCATTGGCGCGATGGTGACCTTGCGCGGCGATCGGATGTATGAATTCCTGGATCGCTTTGTCAGCTTGGCGTTGCCGCGTGTGCGCGACTTCCGCGGAGTTTCGCCCAAATCGTTTGATGGGCGCGGAAATTACACGATTGGCCTGCGCGACCAATTGATTTTCCCGGAAATTGATTTCGGGAAAATTGACAAGGCGCGCGGCATGAACGTGTGCATTGTGACGACGGCCAAGAGTGACGAAGAAGCGCGTGCGCTGCTCCGTTATTTGGGAATGCCGTTCAGACAGAACTAGCACTGAATACCTAGACTCTGGTCCGGGGAGTTTAAAAGCCCGGCGTTTCTGCGAGAAAGACTATGGCAAAAACATCGAAACGAGTGCAGGCGGATCGTCGGCCCAAATTCAAAGTGCGCGGATACAACCGCTGCAAACGTTGTGGGCGTCCGCGCGCATACCTGCGGAAATTTAATATCTGCCGTATCTGTTTCCGCCAGTTGGCGTTGCAGGGAGACATCCCTGGCGTCACGAAATCGAGCTGGTAGCAACTACGTGGTTGCCCAAGAGTTCCGAGTGGAGTTGAGAAGATTATGATGGATCCGATTGCAGATATGCTGACGCGCATGCGCAATGCAATCAGCGCACGTCACACCAAGGTGGATGTACCCGCTTCGCGCCTGAAAATTGAGGTCGCGCGCATTTTGAAAGAAGAAGGTTACATCACCAATTACAGCATTAAGACGACGGAAGGCAGCAATGTGCGGACGTTGCGCATTTTCTTGCGCTATGGTCCGAAGGGAGAAAGCGTGATCTCCCAGCTCATGCGCGTGTCGCGTCCCAGTCGTCGCGTGTATGTCGCTAGCGGAGAAATTCCGAAAGTCTTGGGCGGATTGGGAATCAATATCCTGAGCACCTCGCAAGGCGTAATGACTGGTCGGCAAGCCCGCAAAACGAATGTTGGCGGCGAATTGCTGTGCAGTGTTTACTAAACTGTTTGTAGCGCGCCTGTGGCCGCAAACCAGCGGCAATCGCACACTGATGCCGTATAGGCTGATGCTGCAAACCAAAGCGAACGAAAAGCTATGTCACGAGTAGGCAAGAAACCAATCAAAGTTCCGAAAGACGTCAAGATCAACATCGCGGATGCGTTGGTCGAGGTGCAAGGGCCAAAGGGCAAGCTGACCACTCCGATTCCGGCGGGCGTTACTTTCAAGCTTGAAGACGGCAATCTGGTCGCAGAGCGTGCTGGCAACGAGTACACTGCCATGCACGGTACGGTGCGCGCGCTGGTTGCAAATGCCGTCACCGGCGTTTCGACCGGATTCACACAGGAAATGGACGTGATCGGCGTTGGTTACAAGGCCGAGCTGAAAGGCCGCGCGATTCTTTTCTCGCTCGGTTATTCGCACTCCATCGAGTTTGTGTTGCCAGAAGGCATTTCAGCCAAGATTGAAAAGCTTACGCGCACGATCACCCAGTACCAGACGACGGTCATTCTCACGGGAATTGACAAGCATCTGTTAGGGCAGGTCGCAGCCAATATGCACAAGCTGCGCAAACCGGATGCTTACAAAGGCAAAGGCGTGCGTTACGCCAATCGCCCGATGAAGCTTAAGCCTGGTAAAACCGGCAAATAGATTCTGGCAAGAGTTAGCAGGCAATAGCAATTCAATGCCAAACGAAGGGGCTTGCGGCTTAAGGCCAATAGTAGCTCATCGTTGGGCGCAGACAGGAAGATCAGCATGGCAAAGAAAACCAAACAAGAGATGCGACGCGCGGTTCAATCGCGCATTCGCAGAAAAGTTAAAGGCAGCGACGTGCGCCCGCGGTTGGCAGTTTTTCGCAGCCTGAATCACATCTACGCGCAGTTGATCAACGATGAGCAGGGCGTGACGGTTTGCTCGGCCTCGACGGTCGAGAAAGGTGCTGGCACGGGCAATGGCGGTAACATTGATGCGGCCAAAACCGTCGGCAAATTGATTGCGGAACGCGCCAAGGAAAAAGGGATTACGCAAGTGGTTTTTGACCGCGGCGGTTACATCTATCACGGACGCGTCAAGGCGTTGGCCGAGGCTGCGCGCGAAGCGGGACTTCAGTTCTAGGAGCGGAAGCTGGCCAACACGCCGGCTGCTGAATTCGGAGAAGCGTTTTTATGGAGAGAATCAACACCGACGGGATTGAGTTGAAGGATCAAGTGATCTCGATCAACCGCGTCACCAAAGTGGTCAAAGGCGGTAAGAATCTATCGTTTGCCGCCCTTGTTGTGGTTGGCGATCAACGCGGCATCGTGGGATTTGGCACCGGCAAGGCGAAAGAAGTGCCGCAAGCGATTCGCAAGGCGATCGAAGCCGCCAAACGCAATTTGATCCGTGTGCCGCTGGCGGGCACGACGCTGCCTCATCCGATGGTAGGGAAGTTCGGCGCTGGCAAAGTGCTGCTCAAACCTGCTGTCGAAGGTACGGGCGTGATTGCAGGAGGCGCTGTGCGTGCGGTTATGAATGCCGCTGGCGTCAGCAATATTCTGACCAAGTGTCTTGGCTCCAACAATCCGCACAATGTGATTCGTGCCACCTTCGACGCGCTTGAGCGGATGAAGAGTCCGGAAGAAGTGGCCCGCTTGCGCGGCCGCACACCGGAAGAGTTATAAGAGGAGCGGTAAGCAATGGCGAACGAGAAAACGATCAAAATTCAGTGGTATCGCAGCGCGATCGCGACACCGGAAAAGCACAAGGTGATTGTGCGCAGTCTGGGATTCACCAAGCTCAATCAGGTTGTCGAGCGCCCGGACAACGATGCCGTGCGTGGGATGGTTGCTAAAGTGCCGCACCTGTTGCGCATCGTCGAATAAAAGTGAATTTGCAGATTGCGTGGGGTGAGATGCGGCGCAAAAGCCTTTGCATCGTGCTTCACGCATCGCGCGTTTTGAAAAGATTTTTGGGGAAAAGCTATGTCTATTGGCTTAAACAATCTGAAAGCGCCCGCAGGCGGAACTCATAAAAAGAAACGTGTTGGACGTGGTCCCGGATCAGGTTTAGGCAAAACCTCTGGACGCGGCAACAAGGGGCAAAAGTCGCGCTCTGGTTATTCAGGCAAACGCGGATTCGAAGGCGGTCAGATGCCGTTGCATCGCCGTTTGCCCAAGCGTGGGTTCACCAACATTTTCAAACGCGAATGGGCGGAAGTGAATCTGGCTGATTTGGAACGTCAGTTTGACGCCGGTGCCACCGTAACACCGGAAGCCTTGGTGGAAAAAGGGTTGGTGCGGAAGTCGCAGCAATCTTCCATCGTGGTGCTTGGGAATGGTGAGTTGCAAAAATCTCTGACCATTAGCGCACATCGGTTTAGTGCCAGCGCCAAAGAGAAGATCGAGTCGGCTGGCGGCAAGGCCGAAGTTATCGAGGCAGCTAGCGCTGAATAAAGTTGAGCGGCGAGAAGTGAAGGCGTGATGATTTGGGATACGCCGCAGCTTGCTTCTTGCTCAGCGAGATAATGGGGTAGCTATGTTCGAGTCATTTATCAACGCGATCCGCAATCTGTTCAATATTCCTGAACTTCGCAAGCGTGTCCTGTTTACCTTGGCAATGCTGGCGGTTTATCGCTTGGGCATTCACATCCCGGTTCCCGGAATAGACAAAGACGCGTTGGAAGCTTTGTGGAGTCAGGCTGCGGGTAACTTGTTCGGTGTGTTGGACCTGTTCTCAGGTGGCAATCTACGCCGGATTTCGGTTTTCGCGCTCGGCATCATGCCCTACATCACTGCTTCGATCATTTTGCAGTTGATGACTTCGGTCTATCCCTCGCTCAAGAAAATTCAAGAAGAAGGTGAACTGGGCCGTCGCAAGATCACCCAGTACACGCGCTATCTGACAGTCGTTCTTTGCGCAGTGCAAGGCGTCGGCATTTCCTTCTGGTTGCAACGCCAGGCAGGATTGGTGATCGGCGGCGGCGGTGTCGGATTTGTTTTCGTCGCAACGCTGACCATGATGGCAGGAACGATGTTCATCATGTGGGTCGGTGAGCAGATTACTGAGCGCGGTATTGGTAACGGCATTAGCTTGTTGATTTTTGCCGGCATCGTGGTCGGTTTGCCGAATGCGATCAAACAACTGTGGGCGAAGGTTCAGGACCCGCAATCGGCGATTTTCGTCATTGTCCTGCTGGCGGTGATGTTGTTGGTCACGGCAGGGATTGTCTTCTTCGAGCGCGGTACGCGCAAAATCCCCACCAGCCATACCCGTCGTATGGTCGGCAAGCAGATGGTGACGACGCAATCGTCGCATTTGCCGCTCAAGGTCAACATCGCAGGCGTTATCCCGGTTATTTTCGCTTCATCGGTTTTGGCGATCCCTCAACAGCTTTCCACGTTTGGTAACTGGAGCTGGTTGCAGCGTGTGAACCAATGGTTGAGTGGCGGCCATCCGGTTTATGAAGTGGTCTTTATTGCTGGGATCGTGTTGTTCTCGTTCTTCTACGTTTCAATCGTGTTTAATGCGGACGAAGTGGCTGAGAACTTGCGTAAGCAGGGAGCCTTTATTCCTGGCATTCGCCCTGGCAAGCGCACGGGCGATTACCTGAATTCGATTCTGGTTCGGTTAACAACGGTTGGCGCTCTTTACTTGGTGGTTGTTTGTTTGATCCCGCAATTGATGATCAGCGGCTTCAAAGTTCAATATCTTCCGCTGATCGGGCGTACGCTGGATAACGTTATCCAAAACATCCCTGGGCTAAGCTGGATTCTTACCGGTTTGGGTGTGTCGTTTTACTTTGGCGGAACCAGTTTGTTGATTGTGGTTGGTGTGGCAATGGACACTATCAGCCAGATCGAAGCGCAATTGGTGATGCGCCATTACGATGGTTTCTTAGGAGCTCGAGGAGGCAGATTGCGCGGACGACGCGCATCGGCTTAATCAGGCTTAGGTCCCCTGCGCATTGCGTTTTAGGAGAAGCAAGTATTGCCTATGTCGAAGATCGTCGTGATCATTGGAGCGCCGGGCGCAGGCAAGGGGACGCAAGCGCGGTTGGTTTCGGAGAAATACGGATACCCGCAAATCTCCACAGGCGATATCTTGCGAGAGATGGCCTTGGCTGATACTCCGCTTGGAAATGAGATCAGAAGTGTTCAGGCGGCAGGAAAGCTGGTTAGCGACGAGATTCTGGCGCAAGTAATTCGGGAACGTACATTACAACCAGATTGCGAAAACGGTTATATCCTGGATGGATATCCACGGACGATAAGTCAGGCGCATCAGTTAGAAGAGCTTGCTGCACAACAAGGCAAGGATGTTCTTTTCGTACGTATATATGTGCAGGAAGAGGCGCTGATGAAGCGGCTGACCGGCCGTTGGAGCTGTAAGAAGTGCGGCGAGATTTACAATATAGAGCTCCGGCCGCCACGCCGTGACGGTTTTTGTGATCGCGATGGAGAACCGCTCTGGCATCGGGATGATGACAATCCCACATCGGTCGCGCGGCGGTTTACAGCATATCGTGCGTCAACTACTCCATTGATTGAGTATTATCGGGAAAACGGAAGCCTGATTCAGATCAATGGCGACCAGCCTGTCGCAGATGTTTTTGCAGAGTTGAGCGCGGTGATTGATGGCGCAAGTGAAAAGTGAAAGATGCGCGTCATCACCTGCGGCTGACAGAATAAGATTCGTAGCATGGTAATTCGCAAGTCTCGAAACGAGCTGGAAAAGATGCGCCGCGCAGGTGTGATTGTGGCAGAAACACTGCGCGCGCTCCGCAAAATGGTTGCGCCCGGAGTTTCGACACTGGAATTAGACGCATACGCAGAAAAGACAATTCGTAGTGCGGGTGCTTATCCAACTTTCAAAGGTTATCGCGGGTTCCCAGCTTCGATTTGCGCTTCAGTGAATGATGAGGTTGTGCACGGCATTCCTTCGACGCGTCAATTGCGAGAAGGCGACATCATCAAGATTGATTGCGGCGCCACGCTGGATGGTTACGTCGGCGATGCGGCAATTACAGTTTCTGTGGGAAACGTAAACCCGGAAATTGAAAAGCTGATGCAAGTAACGAGAGATTCGCTGTTTTGCGCTGTGCAGCAAATGGTTCCCGGCAATCGCCTTTACGATGTTTCTTATGCCGTACAAAAGCACGTAGAAGAAAACGGTTTTTCTGTTGTACGCGATTTTTGTGGACACGGTATTGGACAGCGCATGCACGAAGACCCGCAAGTGCCAAACTATGGTCGTCCAGGGACGGGGTTGAAATTAAAGGAAGGCTTAGTGTTGGCGATTGAACCAATGGTTAACGTAGGCACGCACGAAGTAAACATTCTGCCTGATGGGTGGACGGTTAAGACAAAAGATGGCAAACCGTCCTGTCACTTCGAGCACACGATTGCGGTAACCGAAGATGGTCCGGTTGTACTCACGGCCGGAGAAGATGGTGAGGTCGCTCTTTAGTCGCCCTTGTGGCACTGGCCTTGCAAAACCGCGATTCACGGTTATAATGCCGGTTTCGCAATTTGACTGCAAAGATCACTAACTGAGAGGGTATGTCCAAAGAGGATGCAATAGAGGTTCAAGCGACCGTCCTGGAGACGTTGCCCAACGCGATGTTCAAGGTCGAGTTGGAAAACAAACATCAGGTGCTTGCACATATCTCGGGCCGCATGCGCAAGAACTTCATTAAGATTTTGCCGGGAGACAAAGTGTTGGTGGAGCTATCACCATACGATTTGACGCGCGGCCGGATCGTTTATCGTTACAAGTAATCCTTTTTAACTACCAACGCTCTTATTAACTGCGAGACGAACGATGAAAGTCAGAGCATCAGTCAAGAAAATCTGTGACAAATGTAAGATCATTCACCGCCATGGCGTCGTGCGCGTCATTTGTGTGAACCCCAAGCATAAGCAGCGACAGGGATAATAGCTAAACGCTCAGCGCTCAGATAAAGCGCCTGAGACTGTAGATGGAGAACGTGAAATGGCTCGTGTAGCAGGTGTCGATTTACCACCACAAAAGCGCGCGCAAATTGGCTTGACCTATATCTATGGCGTGGGCAAATCGCGCGCAACCCGTATTTTGGGAGAAGCGCAGATCAGCGTTGATAAAAAGATTCGTGATCTGAGCGAAGAAGAGTTGAACCGCATCCGCGGAATTCTGGAGCAAGAGGGCAGCGTTGAAGGCGACCTGCGCAAACAGATTCAGCTCGATATCAAACGGTTGATGGATATCGCTTGCTATCGCGGGTTGCGTCATCGCAAAGGGCTGCCCTGCCGTGGACAGCGGACGCATACTAATGCGCGTACCCGGAAGGGCCCGCGTCGCGCGACCGTGGCCAAGAAGAAGGCTCCGGGCAAGAAGTAATTTGGCTAATGGCCAGTCGTAAGCTTGCCGCTAGTTTTTGGTCGGCAACTTGTGACAAAAACAGAGAGCAGAGAACTCACTATGCCACCAAGACAATCAGCGAGTGCAGGCAAGAAGAAAGTCTTCAAGAAGAAAGAAAAAAAGGTCATTCCGCAAGGGATCGTTCATATCCAGGCGACCTTCAACAATACTTTGGTGAGCATCACCGATGTGCAAGGCAATCTGGTGGCGCAATCCTCTGCTGGCGCAATGGGATTTCGTGGCTCGCGCAAGGGCACTCCGTTCGCCGCGCAACAGGCCGCGAGCAAAGCTGCTGGCTTCGCGCGCGACAGCGGTATGCGCTCCTGCGAAGTACGTGTGAAGGGTCCTGGCTCTGGACGTGAATCAGCGATTCGAGCGATTCAGGCTGCAGGTATTGAAATTAAGCTCATCCGCGACGTGACGCCGATTCCGCACAACGGATGCCGTCCGCCAAAGCGGCGCAGAGTGTAACGAGATAAGTTTTGTGAATTGTCGTGCAGCGGCTCGTTGTCAACAAAGAGTGTTGGCGATGGTTGTAAAGTCAAGCTGCTGCCAGGTTCTACGGAGGAAAGAGATTGGCTAGAGATAGAGGCAAACAATGTCGTCTTTGCCGGCGCGAAGGGATGAAGCTGTATCTCAAAGGGGAGAAGTGCTTCAAGCCTTCTTGCCCGATTGAGAAGCGCGGAACCAATCCCCCTGGCCAGCACGGTCCGAACGTCAAGCGCAAGCCGATTGGTTACGGCGAGCAATTGCGTGAAAAGCAGCGCGTCAAACGCATTTACAATCTGCTTGAAACGCAGTTCCGCAATTACTTTGAGAAGGCGGCCCAGCAAAAAGGCGTGACAGGCGAAAACCTGCTCGTGTTGCTGGAACGCCGTCTGGACAATGTAATTTACCGTCTGGGCTTTGCGATGTCGCGGCGTCAGGCGCGCCAGTTCGTGCGCCATGGACACGTCAGCGTCAATGGCCGTAAGGTCAACATCCCGTCATTCCAGGTCAAGATCGGTGACGAAGTGTCGGTGCGCGAAAAGAGTGTGAACAACGTGCATATCCAAGGCGCGTTCCAAACCTCTGGTGGACGCGGTCGTCCGGGCTGGCTGGAAGTGATGAACGCCGACAAACTCGTCGGTCGCGTGTCCGCATTGCCACGTCGCGAAGATGTGGATCCGGAAATCAGAGAGCAGCTCATCGTCGAGTTGTACAGCAAGTAGTTGCGTCCACCGCAGTGCCGTACGCAACTACGAATTGTGCCGGAAAGCTTATTTTGTCCGGCAAGGTTTGTACTGGCGTGTCACTGGGACGATTGTTACGGCAAGCGGTGCGGCGCGCAATTCCCAAAATAGTGTCAGCTAAAGTTGGGGGATAGTGGAAGGTAAAATGTGGACTGGATTCCAAAAGCCTAAGCGCCTAATTTGCGAGACAATGACCGACCGCTACGGGCGTTTTTCAGCCCAGCCTTTTGAGCGCGGATTCGGTACGACGATTGGTAACAGTCTTCGTCGCGCATTGCTCTCGTCCATTGAAGGAGCCGCCATCACCGCCGTCCGCATCGAAGGTGTGCTGCATGAATTCTCTTCGATTCCTGGCGTGGTTGAGGATGCAACGGACATCATCCTTAACTTGAAACGGATTCCTTTCAAACTTCATTCGGGGGAAGCCAAGACCATTCGTGTCTCGCGCAGCGAACCCGGAGAAATGAAGTCCGGGGATATCGAAACCGATGAAGACGTTGAGGTGCTCGACCCGAACGTTCACATCGCGACCGTCAGCGAAGGCGGGAATTTGAATATCGAACTGCGGCTGAAAAAAGGCCGTGGTTATATCTCGGCTGATCGTAATTTCGATGATGATTTGCCGGTTGGTTACATCCCGGTAGATTCGGTGCATTCACCGATCACCAAAGTCAATTTCCACGTGGAAGCTGCGCGTCTGGGGCAAGACACGGATTACGACAAACTCTTGCTCGAAGTCTGGACCAACGGCAGCATCACGCCAGAGCACGCGATCGGTCTGGCTGCGAAGTTGGTTAAAGATCACATGACGATCTTTATCAATTTCGAAGAAGACATTATGCAGGAGCAGCCGGAGCCGGTAGCGCAGAAAGTGTCTCCTGCCTATAACGAGCATCTGGATAAATCCGTGGATGAACTTGAGCTTTCAGTTCGCTCCTATAATTGCCTGAAGAATTCTGATATTCGTACCATTCGCGATTTGGTGCAAAAGAGTGAAGCGGAAATGCTGAAGACTAAAAACTTCGGACGCAAATCGCTGAACGAGATCAAGGATATCCTGAACTCAATGGGCCTGGGCCTGGGCTTGAAGTTCGACGAAAACGGAAACCCGATCCGAACGGATCTGTAATACGCGACGCCCAAAGAGCGTGCGCTAGGCCGCGAGCAGCGCCTGTGAAGGAAATAACGTCATGAGACATTTAGTTGCACATAGAAAGCTGGGTCGTACGTCATCGCACCGGAAAGCGCTGCTGCGCAATCTGTGCACGTCGTTGATCCTGCACGAACGCATCATCACGACTTTGCCAAAGGCGAAAGAGTTGCGTCCGTATGCGGAAAAGGCGATCACGCTTGGTCGTCGCGCACGCAAAGCCAAGGAAAGCGGTCAGAAAGAAGCTGCGTTGCACGCCACGCGCCAGATTGCAGCCTTTTTCTTTCCGGGCAACTCCGGCAATGACAGTCGTCAGCACAACCCGCAGGCCGAGCGCACTGCGGGGGTGGCGGCGCTGAAAAAAGTTACGGATGATTTGGCCGCACGCTTTGCCGAACGTCCCGGTGGGTACACGCGCATTTACAAGCTTGGCCCACGCAAAGGCGATGGCGCTGAAATGGCTTTGATCGAGTTTGTTGGTAGCGAAGAGAAAGCTGCCGTGACCGATCAGACCGAAAAGAAGAGTGAAAAGTAAACGCGCAAGCTAGAGGGCTGCCCCTCGCACAGTTTGCCCGAAGCCTCAACCGTGCGAGCGCACGCGTTGAGGCTTCGTTATTCTTGGCACTTTGCTAGAGCCTGAGCGGTTGAGTGAGCTTCTAGCCATTCCCCGAAAAGAATATGAAGAAAACTGAGCGCAAGACGAAATCTCCTGCCCCGGCGAACGTCAACGCCGCAAGTAAGACTGCTGCCAAAAAAGCCGTCGCCGCAAAAAGCGCCGATGCATCACCCAGTGAGATTTTGAACCTCATTGAGATCAAGGAACTGATCGAACTGGTCGCTGAAAAACAGTTCAACGAGTTCGAATTGGAGCGTGGCAGCTTCCGATTGCGTCTGCAAAAAGGCGCCAGCAAAGTTGTGGTTGAGTCAATCGCTGCGCCTGCCATTGCGGCGCCAGCGCCTGTGCTTGTGGAAAGCCGTCCGGCGGAAGCCGCTGCTCCCACGCCTGCCGCAGCCCCCGCAGCGGCAACAGACAATCTACACATTGTGACCTCTCCGATTGTCGGCACGTTCTATCGTGCTGCATCTCCAACGGCAGAGGCCTTCGTCAAAGTCGGCGACCTGGTCGAAACGGGCAAAACGCTTTGCATCATTGAAGCCATGAAGCTAATGAATGAGATTCAAGCGGATGCCAGCGGTACGGTCGCCAAGATCTTTGTCGAAAACGGCCAGCCCGTGGAATACGGCCAGCCTTTGTTTGGTCTCAAAGCTTAGCGAGCGAACAAGTCGAATCTGTTACTGAAAACAAAAGCCGGCGCAGATAATGAATCACTGCCCCGGTCAACAACAGATTACGCGCCATCAACGACCGACCCTATGTTCAAAAAAATCCTCATTGCAAATCGAGGCGAAATCGCCTGCCGCATTATTTGGGCTTGTCAGGAGTTAGGCATCAAAACCGTGGCGGTTCACTCTGAAGCTGACCGTGATGCCTTGCACGTGCGATTTGCCAACGAAGCCGTTTGCATTGGTCCGGCGCCTTCAGCGCAAAGCTATCTGAACATTCCCCAGATCATTTCTGCGGCAGAGATCACCAACGTAGACGCGATCCATCCCGGCTACGGTTTTCTTTCCGAAAACAAACACTTTGCCGAAGTCTGCAAGGAATGCAACATCACCTTTATCGGCCCGCGCCCTGAAGTCATTCATTCAATGGGTGACAAGGCAGAAGCCAAGCGCACAATGCGGGCCGCCGGTGTACCTGTCACGCCGGGTAGCGAAGGGTTGATTGATGACGAAGAGGCTGCCATTCGCGAAGCTGAGCGCATTGGTTATCCCGTTTTGATCAAAGCGACAGCGGGCGGCGGCGGGCGCGGGATGCGCGTGGCTTACAATCGCGCAGAGTTGGTGAACGCTTACAACACGGCGCGTTCAGAAGCGGAAGTCGCGTTCAAAAATAGCGGTGTTTACCTGGAAAAATACATTGCCAATCCGCGCCATATCGAGATTCAAGTGTTGGCGGATAATTATGGCAATGTGATTCATCTGGGTGAACGTGAATGCTCCATCCAGCGTCGGCATCAAAAACTGATTGAAGAGTCGCCGTCACCGGCCGTCAGCTATGAATTGCGGCAAGAGATGGGCCGCATCGCCGTCGAAGCGTGCCAGAAGATCGGTTACAACAACGCGGGCACGATTGAGTTTTTGCTGGACGAAGACGACCAGTTTTACTTTATGGAAATGAATACGCGCATTCAGGTCGAACATCCGGTCACTGAAATGGTGACGGTATCAGACTTGGTGGCGGCGCAGATTCGCATCGCGGCAGGCGAACCGTTGAATTACAAGCAAGAAGACGTGATGTTCGTTGGCCACGCCATCGAATGCCGCATTAACGCCGAAGACCCACAAACTTTCCGGCCCAGCCCCGGACGAATCACGACGTTGAATTTGCCGACCGGCCCCGGTGTGCGCGTGGATACGGCGAGCTATGACGGGTATTTTGTGCCGCCGCATTACGACTCGTTGATTGCCAAAGTGATTGTGCACAGCCGGACGCGTGATCGCGCGATTGCGCGCATGCGCCGCGCGCTGGAGGCAATGGTTGTCGAAGGCATTAAAACGACCATTCCCTTGCACCTGAAGATTCTCAACGATCCTGATTTCAAAGCGGGCAACATTTCCACACGTTTCATGGATCGTTTCCTCAACTAGCGTCCGCAGCGCAACGCTTCGCAGGACAACACGTCACGCCGCCAGTTACATTCAAGTTGCTGGCGGCGTTTTCTTTTTCGCGACGTGCGCAGACAGCACAGATTCTTTTGCCTTGTTCTGACAGGTGTGGCAAATTCTGCGCGCAAAACATCAACAACGTTGCGCCGAACATCACGGCGACCCAACTCCGGAAAATACTATATGAACAAGCTTCTGCTCGTGCTTCGTGCCATTCACTACAGGCGTCACCTGCTTATCGGCGGGTTGTTTCTTGCGCTGGCTTTCGCGTTGTTTGGTTTCTTGGGATCAGAACCAGGGCGCGCCCAAAGCAAAGCCAAAAACGATCCCAACAAAAAAGAATGGCGGCAGCTTTTCAACGGCAAAGACCTGAAAGACTGGCTGGTCAAAATCCGGGGCTATGATCTGAACGACAATTTCGGCAACACCTTCCGCGTAGAAAACGGCGTGCTCAAAGTCGGGTACGAAAAATACGACAACTACAACGAACGGTTTGGCCACATCTTTTACCGCGACAAGTTTTCTTATTACATCATTGCGGCGGAATATCGCTTTGTTGGGGACCAGTGTCCTGGCGGGCCAAATTGGGCCACGCGCAACAGCGGCATCATGCTGCATTGTCAGGACCCAAAAACGATGGGCAAGATGCAGGACTTTCCTATTTCCATCGAAGCCCAATTGCTTGGCGGGCTCGGCAAAGGCCCGCGCACAACAGCCAATTTGTGCACGCCCGGCACCAATGTCGAAATGGATGGCAAGCTGTTCACGCCGCATTGCATTAACTCAAAATCCAAAACCTATGACGGTGATCAGTGGGTGCGCGTTGAAATCGAAGTGCGCGGCGATGAGCAAATCAAACACATCATTGATGGTCAGCCGGTGCTTTCTTACGAAAAACCGCAGATCGGCGGTGGCAATGTTAGCGGGCATGATCCGGCGGTGAAAAAAGATGGGATGCTGCTGAGCGAAGGCTATATCTCATTGCAGAGCGAAAGCCACCCGGTCGAATTCCGCAAAGTTGAACTGTTGAATCTGGTTGGGTGCACCGACCCGAAAGCGACGAATTACAAGACCTATTACGTCAAAGCCGATAACCAGCAGTGCAAGTACGATCGGAAAACCGGGAAGTAGTTGCGCAAGGAGGTAACGATGTTGCGACAATTATTCGTGGTCGTTTTGTTGGCCGGTGGTTTCGTTTTTGACGTGGCAGCGCAAGACATCCCCGCCGTGCAAGGGAACAGCGACACGTGCGAGCAATTCAGATTGCGCGTGCAACAACCAACGGAAGGCGTGGATTACAAAATGCGGTTGTCGGCTCCGGTCGAAGGCGTCGAATACAAAGGTATCGTGAGCAACCCTTGTCCAGCGGCAGCGCCAAATGTGGTTTCGAGGCCACCACAATTCACGACGCCGAGACGCCAGTTTGGCAACGCAGCGCCAGGAAGAGGCGGTTTGTTTGCGCCGAAGACTCCTTCGTCGCAAGTTGCGCCGCTCGCTCCTTGGGGCAATTCCAAAGGGCTTGCTCAGCCGGATCACCCGATGCGCAAACAACCCTGACGAGAAAGGTCATTGTCACGCGAACGCCGCCAGTCAAGTTTGGGCGGCGTTCACAATTTCAAGTCATCCGCGACAACGCCGGGCATTGCCTTGCTCCGCTGCCATATGGCACACTCCGCCCGCTCAACATTCGATCCAGCAGTACATTCCTCTCAAACCAAACGAAAAGGCGGCAGAACGAATGAATCTCGCGGCTCTCTTTCGCACGAAATCTATTGCACAAATTCAACGTGATGCGGCGGCTGGCTTTGCCGATGGTGAAGGCGAACACGGTCTGAAACGCGCACTTGGCGTGACCGACCTGACGTTGCTCGGCATTGCCGCCGTTGTCGGTGCAGGCATCTTTTCAACCATTGGCAATGCGGCATCAAATGGCGGTCCTGCGGTCGCGTTTCTGTTTATTTTCACGGCGATTGCGTGTGCCTTTGCCGCGCTGTGTTACGCCGAATTCGCCTCGATGATTCCGGTGGCGGGTTCTGCCTACACCTATGCGTATGCCAGCTTTGGCGAACTGATGGCCTGGATCATCGGCTGGGATTTGTTGATGGAATACGCCATCGGCAATATCGCTGTCGCGATTTCGTGGAGTGATTACTTCACGACCTTGTTGGCGGGCTACAACATACACATCCCCGAATATCTGACCATGGATTTTCTGACTGCTTCGCGTGGTTTTGAAGCCGTCAATGCAGAGCTTGCCAAAGGTTTGTCGTTGGATCAGGTCGGCGCGCTTGCTGGGATGGCCGGCAAGATAGACGCGTATCTCGCCTGGACCAAAGCGCCGTTGATTGGTGGCTGGCACTTCGTTTGTGACTTGCCTGCGCTGGTGATCGTTTTCATCGTCACGGCGCTGGTGTATGTCGGCATCAGAGAATCAAAGACCGCTTCAAACGTGATGGTGGCTTTGAAGCTGGCGGTGATTTTGTTGGTGATCGTGCTGGGCGCGTTTTATGTGCAGCCGAAAAACTGGAGCCCCTTTGCTCCCAACGGCGTCAGCGGCGTGCTCAAAGGCGTTTCCGCTGTGTTTTTTGCTTATATCGGTTTTGACGCGATTTCGACGACGGCAGAAGAGTGCAAAGACCCGCAACGTGATTTGCCCAAAGGCATGATCTATTCGTTGGTCATTTGTACGATTCTGTATGTGCTGATTTCGCTGGTGCTGACCGGTATGGTTAGCTACAAGAACCTGGCGGTCGGCGATCCGATGGCCTATGTGTTTGGCCCTGAAGGCGCAAACCTGAGCTGGGTCAAAGGCATCGTGGCGATTAGCGCCGTGATTGCGATGGCGACCGTTTTGCTGGTGTTCCAGTTGGGGCAACCGCGCATCTGGATGGCAATGAGCCGCGATGGGTTGTTGCCGCCGATCTTTTCGGCGATTCACAAACGGTTTCAGACGCCCTGGTTCTCTACGCTGTTGACGGGCTTGGTGGTGGCCATTCCGTCCTTGTTCATGAACCTGACGGAAGTGACCGATCTGACCAGCATCGGGACGCTCTTTGCGTTTGTGTTGGTGTCAGGCGGCGTTTTGATCCTCGACAAATCGAATCAGCAGATCGAACGCAAATTCAAAACACCATACATCAACGCGAAATACATCATTCCGGTCGCTTATGTGTTGATCTGGTTGTGGTTCCTTCTGTTTAACCGTGAAGCGCTGGCGAATTTCTTTAGCCTCACCGATCCGGCTGACCCCACAGCAGGCGCCTGGGATGTGTTCAAACACAAAATCCCCTTGTTGGTGTATCTGGTCGTTTCGCTGGTGATTTCCATCTACTGCTTCACCAAAGAGTTATCGCTGATTCCCGTCTTGGGCTTGCTTACTTGCGGGTATTTGATGACAGAACTGGGCTGGACAAATTGGGCGCGGTTTTTGATCTGGTTGGTGGCTGGATTGGTGCTGTATTTCTTCTATGGCTACCGGCATAGTCGTTTGGCGAACAAGCGCTGACGAACGCGGGTAAGGGGACAAAACCTTGGTACGCGAAAAACGGGCGAAGGCTGGCGCTGGATTTGTGGCGCAACGGCTTTCAGCCCGTTTTTTTATTTGATTGGGAGTTTGGCCGATGATTAGCGTGCCAGCGTTCTAATAAAAGCCTTTGTTTTAATGTGAAGTCGCCTGCGAGAAAGAAAATAATCGTGACCGCGCCAACCTTTTCGGAGTATTATTCGTCCATCGTGCTTCACGAACAAATTGCCCAAACAGAGTTAGATGGAAGCATCTAACGCCATCGAATCCGATCAGCAAGATCGAAACATTGACCGAAACAGCGCCTCTGGCAACAGAGTCCGAATCCCCAAAGTTCATTAAACAACCGTAGTTACTTGCCAATTAACCCCGCCGAGAGACTATCTCACGTGCCGGGGAGGAGTGTGCTTTTATGAAGTACAGATCGAATCACCTCAAGAAATTTACCCGCCTCACGTTTACATTCGTGGTGTTGAGTTGTGTGCTGCTGGCTGGCAGCTATAGTTTTAATTTCGCCCCGGTCTCTGCCTCGCCGCAAACAGCCAAAGCGGGAATGCTACATACCACATTGGCAAAGTTGACCGGCTTTTTCCAACAAGGCAGCGAGCCAGAGCAAGAGCCGAATGACACGCCCGGACAAGCCAACGCGACAGCCTTGACCAGCCGTCGCACCGGAACGGTGAAATACGGCGATGCTGCGGGATACACATTCAAATACAACAACGGTCCGACAGACGGGATTGAAGATTTCTTTGTTGTGACCGTGCCCGGACCTGATCCGGTGCGTGTAGATATCAAGCTCACCTTTGACAATCCAGCAGCCGACCTGGATTTGTTTTTGTTCAAAAGATCAGGCAACACGTTGACGCCATTGGCTGTGTCGAATGGCAGTACGACGACTGAGCAGATTTCGCCGGTGCCAGAGTTAGCGCCCAATCCCAAAGGCGCGCCGGTCGCGGAATATTGCATCGGCGTTTCTGCATTTGATGACCCTGGTAATCCCGTGCTCGCCAATTACACGCTGACGTTGACGACGAATGCCGTTCAGCCATCGCCGACGATTTCGCGTATCGTGCCGGAAACAGGCAACGTTGGCAGTGCGCCGCTGTCGCTGGTCGTCAAAGGGACAAACTTTTTTGATGGACAATCAGTCGTTTGGTGGGGCGATAAACCCCGAACTACCGTGTTTTTGAGCAACACAGAGTTGGTCGCGTTTATCAATCCGACGGACATGACCACCGCCAAAACCGTTAGCGTGAAAGTCGCCAATCCGCCTTCGCTTGGCGGCGATTCCAATCTCGTACCATTCACCATCAGCGATTCGACTGTTCCCCCCGAAGTCGAACCTAACGAGCTTTCAGGTAGTGCGACGTTATTGTTAGCGCCGGGGAAATTGCGTGGTTCTGTTTCTGTGGGCGATGCGGCGGCAATTACCATTCGCACCAGCAGCGGGATCAGCGATCCCATCGAAGATTTGTTTGCCGTCAATCTTTCGACCGGCGCACGATTGAATTTGGATCTGGTCGGCTCGCAGTCGAATGCCAACCTGGCGTTGTATCTGATGAAAGAGACTGGCACCTCAGGCGAATTCACGATGATTGAAGATTCGCGTTTGAGTGGGCCGTTGCAACATCTTTCGCCGCCCAGTTTGCTGACGCCGGGCCGTTATCTGGTTGGTGTTTCGGCGGTCACGGGATCGTCGAATTACACTCTGGAAGCGCGTGTGCCGGGAGATCGGTTGTTGCAAGTGGTCTCAAGCAGTGCCGCACCCAACAGCACAGCGATTGTGCCGATCTATTTCTATTCCGAAGGCAACGAAAACACGCTTAGCTTCAGTTTGTTGTTCAATCCGTCGTTGCTCGGAAATCCTGACATTACGCTCGGGGCAGATGCTGCGCTGGCGCAACTCACCTTGGACAAATCGCTCGTCGCACAAGGGCGCATCGGGGTTGAAGTGAAGCTGCCGGTTAATCAGAAGTTTGGTTTAGGCGCGCGCGAAATCAGCCGCATCAGATTTAACGTGACGCCGAGTTCCAGTACGGGAGCCGCGCTGCTCGATTTTACCGATTCACCAATCGTTCGTTCGATTGCTGATGCCAATGGCAACAAAGTCAACGGTTCCTATCAGGCGGGCAATATCATTATCACGCCTGGTTTTGAAGCCGATGTGTCGCCGCGTCCATTGGGAACCGGAAACGGTAGCGTGACCATCGCTGATTGGACGCAGGTCGGACGTTTTGTGACAGGGCTGGATGCTCCGCAAGATGGCAGTGAATTTCAGCGTGCGGATTGCGCGCCCAAAGATTCCGTCGGCGACGGTCGTTTGACCATTGCTGACTGGGTGATGGCAGGTCGTTATGCCGGTGGACTGGAAACCATCACGGCATCGGGTGGGCCGACAATGTTCTCGTTTGCCGGGACGTTTGAGAAAGCAGTTCCCACGGAATTTTTCTCGCAACTTATCGCGCTCGAGCCGGAGCAAGGGCGCTCGGTTCGCGTTGTGCCTGCCACGTTCAATCGCGGACAAGACAACACACTCAGCATTGAACTGGCGGCGCAAGGCAACGAAAACGCCATTGGCTTCAGTTTGGCGTATGACGCCACGCAATTGAGTTTTGTGCGTGCTTCTTTGGGCGCTGACGCGGCGGGCGCGATCCTGAATGTGAACCAGGCGCAATTGAACTTGGGCCGCGTTGGTATCGGTATCGCACTGCCCAGCGGACAATCCTTTGCCTCTGGCGCGCGCCAAATCCTGACGGTCACGTTCAGTGTGCCGCAGTCGAGTTCGGTCAATACGACGACCATCAGCTTTGGCGATCAGCCGATTGCGCGCGAAGTCGTGGATGCAACCGCCAATGTTTTGCAAACAAACTATTTGCCGGATGTCGTCACACTTAATCCGCAGATCAGTGGCACGCCCAGCTTGAGCAGCGTTTCGCCGAATACGGTGTTGGTTGGCGCACCTTCGTTTGTGTTGACGCTGAATGGCAATAACTTCATTGGCGGGGCCGTAGCCAAAGTTGCGGTGAACGGCGGACCGGCAGTCGAGCGTGTAACAGAGTTCGTCAATCCGACGCAATTGCGCGTGACGATTCCGGCGCAAGACATCCTTGAAACCGGTTCGTTTACGGTCAGCGTGCAGAATCCGCCGCCGAGCGGTGGCACATCGGGCGCGCTGACGGTCAACGTCATCAATCCTGCGCCGACGATTGTTACGATCAGTCCTTCGTCTGCGGCAACGGGCAGCCCAGCCTTTACGCTGGTTGTGAACGGCGCCAATTTTGTGCCGGGCGCAACAGTGCAATGGAATGGCGCAAACCGTTTGACGACCTATGTCAGCAGCACGCAATTGACGGCACAAATTCCGGGTTCGGATTTGACTACGGCGGGAACGAAAACCGTCGGTGTCACCAATCCTGCCCCGGGTGGCGGCGCTTCAAACACCGTCAACTTCACAGTCGCACAGCCAAATCCGATTCCGCGCATTGCCAACATCAGCCCGACGGCGGTTGATGCCAACACGTCGTTTACGCTGACCGTGAATGGCAGCAGCTTTGTGCAAGGATCGGTTGTGCGTGTGAATGGCAGCGCGCTGACGACAACGTTTGTCAGCAGCACGCAACTGACGGCGCAAGTTACCGGGGCGGATATTCCGAATCCGGGCACGGCCAGCATTACGGTGTTGAACCCGACGCCGGGCGGCGGTACTTCAAACGCGGCCTTGCTGACGCTCAACAAACCACCGAACCCTGTGCCTGCAATTACGGCAATCAGCCCAGACACCGTGACTTCCGGCAGCGGGCAGTTTGTGCTGACGGTGACGGGCACAAACTTCGTGTCTGATTCAGTGATTCGGTTCAATGGTGGCTCGCGCGAAACGACCTTCGTTTCAAATACGACGCTGCGCACGGTTATTCCAGCCGCAGACATTTTGAATGGCGGTACGGCGACGATCACAGTCTTTAATCCGCCGCCTGCAGGTGGTGTGTCGAATGCGGTGACGCTGACGATCAATTTTGCACCGCCGACGATCTCGCTACTCAGTCCAAATTCCACCGTGGCGGGCGGTTCAGCCTTCCAACTCAACGTGACAGGCACGAATTTCGCGCCTGGTTCCGTGGTGCGTTGGAACGGTCAGGATCGTGTAACGGCGTTTATCAGCGTGACGGAGTTGTCAGCGCAGATTACTGCGGCGGACATCGCCAACATCGGCACGGCTTCGGTGACGGTGTTTAGCCCGCCGCCAGGCGGTGGCGTGTCGAACGCCGTAACCTTTGAAATCAAGCAAGCGGATCGGCCAGTGCCGCGCATTACTACGATCACTCCCAGCGAAGCGCAAGCCGGAACCAATGGCCTGACCATTACGGTGAACGGTGCGAATTTCGTGGCGGATTCGGTGGTGCGTTGGAATGGCAGCCCGCGCGCGACAAACTTTGTGAATAGCACGCAACTGACGGCACAGATCACGGCAGCGGACCTGGCGACGGCAGGCACCGCTTCGGTGACGGTTTTCACGCCGCCAGCGGGCGGAGGCAGCTCCAACCCGGTGACATTCACCATCAACTTGCCGCCAAATCCAGTGCCTAAACCGGTCACGCTTGACCCCAGCACCGTTGGGGCAGGTACAGGCGCATTTGTGCTGACAGTGAACGGTTCTGATTTTGTGTCCTCGTCCGTGGTGCGGTTTAACGGCGCAGCCCGTCCGACGACGTTTGTCAGCGCCAATCAGTTGAAAGCGCAAATTGCCGCTGAAGACATTCCGGCGGCAGGAACCGCTGCCATCACAGTCTTCACACCGACGCCGGGTGGCGGCACGTCAGGCGAACTGACGTTGACCATCATCAACCCGGTTCCGGCGATTACCGCGATCAATCCCAGTAACGTAGCCGTGGGCAGTCCGGGCTTTACGCTGACAGTAACCGGCACAGGCTTTGTGGTTGGTTCGCAAATTCAGATTAACGGCACGCAACGGATTACGACTTTCGTCAACAACACGACGTTGACAACGCAAGTGTCGAATACGGATGTTGCCAACATGGGCAGTTTGACGGTGCAAGTCGTCAATCCCAGTCCTGGCGGTGGCGGATCGAACACGGTTAGCCTGACGATTCGTGACCGCAATCCGGTGCCGCGTTTGATGGCGCTTTCGCCGGATACGGTGTTGGCAGGCGGCCCTGGCTTTACGCTGGTGGTCAACGGATCGAACTTCGTGCGCGAATCTGTTGTGCGTATCAACGGACAAGATCGGGCAACCGACTTCGTTTCTGACACCGCGCTGGCTGTGCAGATTCCGCAAGCCGACATTGCCAACGGCGGCACGTTGACAGTGCAAGTGTTCAACCCGACACCGGGCGGCGGCACATCGAATCCGTTGACGCTGAATATCAACAATCCGACGCCGCGCATTACTTCGATCAGCCCGGATGCCGCAGCGGCAGGCAGCGCTGGTTTCACGCTGGTGGTAAGCGGCGTGAATTTCGTGTCGTCATCTGTCATCCGGTTCAATGGGATTGATCTGCCGACGACTTTTGTTACGAGTTCGCAACTGACGGCAGTCGTTCCGGCTGGCGCGGTGGCGACAGGCGCGGCTGCACCTGTTGTCGTGGTTAACCCTGCGCCGGGCGGTGGCACATCGAATGCCGCGACGTTCACGATTACGAACCCCGCACCCGGCATTAGTGGCATCAGTCCCACCACCGTTCTGGCGGCGGGACCGGCGTTCACACTGACAGTGACGGGTACAGGTTTTGTGCCTGGATCGGTTGTTCGTTTCAACGGCGAAGACCGGCCCACGTCATATGTGAACCCGACGCAGTTGACGGCTGCTATTTCGGGGGCCGACATCCAGAATGGCGGCACTGCCGCGATTACCGTTGTGAATCCGGCACCGGGTGGCGGCGTGTCGAACGCTACGAGCCTGGCGATTAACAATCCTGCGCCGGTGCTGAGCGCGCTCAATCCCAACACGATTGCCGCGGGCAGCAATGGCTTCACGTTGGGCATCGTCGGCACGGGCTTTGTTCCCACCTCGGTGGTGCAATACAACGGCACGGCGCGCCAGACGACGTTCGTCAGCAGTTCGATGTTGACGATTCAAGTCTCCACTGCCGACTTGGCGTCGGCCAGCAATGTGACGATCACGGTCGTCACGCCTGCGCCGGGTGGCGGTACGTCAAACGGGCTGACATTCGTGATCAGCTCTTTGCCGAATCCGACGCCTTCGATTTCATCGCTGACGCCAAATGCCAAGCCTTCGGGCAGCGCAGCATTTGCGTTGACGGTCAACGGTGCGAACTTCGTACCAGGCGCTGAAGTTCGTTGGAACGGCAGCCCGCGTCCGACGACATTCAACAGTGCGACACAATTGACGGCGCAAATTTCGGCCAGCGATGTTGCTTCGGCAGGACCAGTGGTGGTTACGGTGTTCAACCCCGCGCCGGGCGGAGGCCTCTCCAATGGTGCGAACTTCACCATTACGCCACCCAATCCCGTGCCGGTGTTGACCAGTTTGACGCCGAGTTCGATTGCGGTTGGCAGCCCAGCCTTTACGTTGACGGTCAATGGCACCGGCTTTGTGCCGGGCGCTGAAGTCCGTGTGAATGGCAGTGCGCGTCAGACGGTCTTTTTCAGCGCCACACAATTGTTCGCGCAAATTCCGGCAGAAGACGTCGCCAATATCGGCAGTGTGCAAATCACGGTCTTCAATCCTACGCCGGGTGGCGGAACTTCTGGTGCGTTGACGCTTTCCATCGTGCAGCAGGTTAATCCAGTGCCGACGGTGACCGCGATCAGCCCGACCTCTGTGTCGGCAGGCGATCCGGCGTTTACCTTGTCCGTGTTCGGTACTGACTTTGTGCCAGCGGCTGTTGTGCAATTCAACGGCAGCGCACGCCAGACGGTGTATGTAAATGGCGGCGAATTGCGGGCGCAGATTTCTGACACAGACATTGCCAATGCTGGCACGGCGGTCATCACCGTGTTTAATCCGGGACCGGGCGGCGGAACTTCAAACGCTGTCAATTTCCTGATTAACCAGAGCGGCTCTGGCTGTCGCACGATCTGCTTCCAATCGGCGCAATACTACCTGCTGAATTTGAGCGCCTTGCCGAACGGTTCTGTGCTTATCGGTGGGGTGAATAACAATGTGCCGATTTCCATTCAGCAGAATCTGGCTGACATCCAACGCGCGTTGCAAAACAGCAGCGGCGGGTTGGCCTTCCTCAACCAGCAATATCTGTCGGCGCAGATCAGTCTGGCTGCGGCGGATGGCGCGGTTGGATCGCCGGGCGTGCTCAACAGCTCGTTGCGTTGCTATAGCCTCAACTTCACGGTGGTGAGTTTGAGCAATGGCATTCGCATCACACCCAACACCACGTTGGGCAATCTGTTGACGCAAGCGCGGCTGGCGATTCTCGAAAGCCGTCTGGAAGATATGAACAAACTGGGTCAGGTTCTGTTACAGCTCAACGGTAACAGTCCGACCAGCCGTTGCCGCTAGTTTCTGGCGGTCTGGCCAAAAGCAAAACGCCGCGCCTTTCTTTGTGCAAAGAAAGGCGCGGCGTTTTTTTGCGCACGCTTATTTCGATTGCAGCTTGTCGGTAGCGGCTTCGATTTGCGCTGACATCGCATCAATCGTCTGACTGACGATTTTCACTTGTTCGTTCGCTTCTGCCCAGTTTTTCTGTTCTAACGCTTCTCTCACACCCGGCAGCGTTTTCACACCGTAACCGGTGTAAAAGCCTGGCGCATAAATCTGGTGTTTGAACCATTCGCGTCGAGGCAGGCCCGCTTTTGAGAGCAGCTTGCGTTCAGATTGATAGAGCAGGGCATTCAATGCTTTGAGGTTGGCAGGCCGTTTGCCCGCAGCGATCAGGCTGCGCAAGGCACGGTCATATCCATCCGCAGAGAGCTTCAATTTGCCCGCGGCTTTGCGCAATGGCTGCAAATCAACCCCTTGTTGTGGCAGCTTGGCGATTTCCTCAACGTAACCATCCACCGTTTCTGCAAAGTTGGTAAACTCAAACGGCAGGATTTCTGCATCGGCCAGCCGCATCGTCAGTGTGCCTGCTGCTTGTACGAGGGTGCGGCCAAATTCAAAGTTGCCGTCTGAAAACTTGGTGTACCAGGCGATTGAGTCATAGATCGAATGATAGATGCCACCACTGACTTCGCCACCGAAGCCGATGTTCAGTGAAGCGATTCCCAAATGATCCAGAAATGCCGTGTAATCGGAACCTGAACCAAGTGCGCCGATGCGCAAATCGCTGCGGGCTTCTTGACCGCCGCGTCGTGCACGGGCCGCTTCCCACAACGATCCTCGGCCTTTGGGATCACGTACGGCTTGCATCGCATCGTTGACGAACCGTTCCAGGGTGTGAGACCCGCCCGCGCCAAACCAGCCGCGACTGGTACTATCAGAATTGATGTAAGCGACAGCTTTTTGTTGCAACTCTTCTGCGTGCTGTTCGACCCATTCGGTTGAACCCAACAAGCCAGGCTCTTCTCCGTCCCAGCCGCAGAACACCAGTGTGCGTTTGGGGCGCCATCCTTGTTTTAACAGCTCACCGAATGCGCGTGCTTCTTCGAGCACAGCGACCATACCGCTGATCGGATCGTCTGCGCCGTTCACCCACGCGTCGTGGTGATTGCCGCGGATGATCCATTCGTCAAGGTATGTGCTGCCTTCAATGCGGGCGACAACGTTGTACAACGTATGGATGCTCCAGTCAGACGTGACTTTAAGGCGAACTTTGGCTGTTTCTGTTCCGCCTATGTGATAGGTCAGGGGCAACGCTCCACGCCAACTGTCGGGCGCAACAGGCCCCGCTAGTGCTTTGAGTAACGGCAAGGCGTCGCCATACGAAATCGGCAATACCGGAATCTTCATCAAGGTTTTGGCTTCGTCACGCGCCAAGCGCCGTGCGTTTTTGGTTGCTCCCCAACCAGGTGTCAGCGGGTCACCTGGATGAATCGGCATGTCCATCACACTACCGCGTTGCACACCGAATTCCGGGCGAAACGGGCCTTGTGGATATACATCACCCTGGTAATACCCATCTTCTTTGGGATCAGAGTAGATCAAGCAACCGACGGCACCGTGTTCATACGCAACTTTGGGTTTGATGCCACGCCAGCTTGCCCCGTATCGCGCAATAACGATCTTACCTTTTACGTCTACGCCCAGTTTTGCTAACTGTTCATAATCAGCCGGCACACCATAATTGACATACACCAATGGCGCGGTCACATCCCCATCACCAGAATAGGCGTTGTAGGTCGGCAACTGATTGGCATCACCAGAATCGGTGTCTTCTGAAAGAACCGGCTCTTTCAGTTTGGCCTGGTATTTGTTGGGACTCACAAGCTCAAGCACGCGTTCTTTCGGCGTTGGAAACAACACATCAAACTCTTCAAGCTTGGCCTCCAATCCCCAGGCTTTGAATTGATCGCGCATCCACTCCGCATTGCGTTTGCCTGCGGCAGAGCCGATGTGGTGCGGTTCTGCCGCTAGTACGCGCATATATTCTCTGAGATTCTCTGCTCGCGGCTGTGTGCGCAATTTTTCTTCCCAATCAGTCGTTTGTGTTGGTGTCGTTGATTGTGTCTCAACCCGTGTTGCAGCCGCTGAGATTGCTTTGGGCGGTGGTAATAACGATTGAGCCACGAGAAGGGCCGTGATGAGTGTTGCTACGTGACGAGCAACGATGCGAGCACGCATATGAGTTCTCCTGTTTGAATGTTTGCTTTTGTTTGTTGGTGAATACACGGGCGAAAGACGATTGCTTGTGTACTTGCTGATTATGATATGAGTGTTGTGAACGCAGCAATTGACCTTGTTCAAGCACGATGATCACGCAAGATATAAGCGTATACGCGCAACGCGCGCCTTTGTCATTGCATTGAGCGTAGCGCGTAGAAGATTTTTCTTGACACGTTTTACGAAGACGTTTATAAGCTACATCTAGTATGTTTTTCGCACTAGACCACAAGAGATAAATCAATACTTCATCTTGTGGTCAGGCTATCAACGAGAGAAAGGAGAGACACTATGGCAGCCAAGAAAGCAGCTAAGAAGGCTCCGGCGAAGAAAGCCGCGAAACCGGCGAAGAAGGCCGCGAAGAAGAAATAACAACCTTGCGTGTTTGATTCACGCACCAACATTGATTGTCGAGTTAGAGTAGGGGTGGGAAACCACCCCTATTTTGTTGTCTGAAGAAGCCGCAGGAGTAGGTTGAGAGCTGGATAAACGCAGGTTTATGGTAACAACGAATGACAAACGAAGCGCGTTTATATAACCGGGCGATGTGGTTGGGTGTTGGCATACTACTTTGGGGGCTGTGGCGACATTCATGGTTGATGGTGGCTGTAGGTGCGCTGATTGCTGGTATTGGCGGCATTTTTAGCGCGTTCTCTCACTGAGAAATCGCGCGCAAGGAGAAGAGGTTTCGTGGCAACGTTGTATTTGATTCGACACGGACAGGCAGGATCGCGTGACAATTACGATGTGCTTTCGACGTTGGGAGAGCGACAGGCGCGGCTGTTAGGCGCACATTTGGCCGAACAGCAAATTGCCTGGCGTGCAATGTATGCAGGAGAGCTTTTTCGGCAACAACAGACTGCGCGGTTGGTGTGTGATGCAATACGCGAAAGATATTTGAGTTTGCCTGAGTTGGTGACGGATGAGCGCTGGAATGAGTTCAGTCTGGCGGACGTGTATCGCGGTATGGCTCCGCGGTTGTTGTTGGATGATGATGATTTTGCGCGTGACTATGAAGAGATGCAGCAGCTGTTGATCGCTGACCCGCATGCAACGCGTGGCGCTGCAGGCCGTTGTGATCGTGCCGTGATTGAGGCCTGGATGGAAGATCGTTATCCGTCATATGAGGGGGAGTCGTGGGAGAGTTTTCGCCAGCGAGTGCAAAGCAGTTTAGAAGACCTGAAAACGTATGGTAAGGGAGAGAATGTTGCTGTGTTTACGTCCGCAACACCGATTGCGATCTGGGTCGGAGCCGCTTTGGAACTTTCGCCCGCACGGATTTTGCGCTTGATGGCTGTGCTATATAACGCAAGCATTACGACTATCAAGTTATGGCAAGAAGAGCCCGTCTTGCTTAACTTCAATACGACGCCGCATTTGCTTGACGTGTCGGTTCGCACATTCAGGTAAAGGCGGCGATCAAAAAGGCAAAAACAGAAATGAAAAAGGGATGCGCTACAGCATCCCTTTTTCATTTCCATACACCCGTCGCGATTCGAACGCGAGACCTTCAGCTCCGGAGGCTGACGCTCTATCCAGCTGAGCTACGGGTGCAAGCCGCAGCCAAAATACACCAACCAATATGGTCGGTCAAACCGCTTTGCTGGGCGCACACTTTCGGACGACAAGAAGCTATTCTCGTCGTCCGGCAATGACACGATACAACACCAGCAACAAGATGGCTCCTGCCACTGACATCAAAAAGCCCGCGCTGTAATGGCGGCCCATGTGCAATAGATTGCGGCCTACAAAAGTGCCGACCAACGACCCTGCAATGCCGATAAGTGCGGTCACGATGAATCCGCCAGGGTCTTTGCCAGGCAAAAGAACTTTTGCCACAACGCCCACGACCAACCCGACAATCACCATCCAGAGAAGCTCAAAAAGTCCCATGGCAAGCCTCCTTGCTAGCGCAGGAACGGAGACGAACTCCGTTTTTAGTTGAAGGTTTAACTGCTGTGATTGGTGAAAAGCGAAATCATTCTATTTTTGGCCTTAGGGGGTGTCAATTGGCAGATCATCACTATGTCTTTCGCGCGGGCTTACGCGCGATGCAAATTGCGGAAAGGCCTGCGGGCAAACTTGTTTGTGGCTGACGAAGCCAGCGCGCTTCGCACGAAAGAGCGCGCTGTAACAGGCGATTCAGCCATTGCCAGTTTGGAGGCAGTGGTTTTACGTCTGAGCCGCTGTCGGCCAAACCTAAACGTTTTAGCAATAGCCGCCGCAAAACTGCGGCAGGCAGTAGCAAACTATTGGCGTAGGTTGCGCGCAGCACTTGCAGCCCCGCGTGCCGTGTTTTTTCACAGAGTTCATTGATTTGATAGCGGCGTTGTGTGTCGAGCGCTTCATCATGCCCGCTGCGCATCCAGCGATACGCCGCACCGCGTATGAATGCGATGCCGTCCGGTTTTAGCACGCGCTGCATTTCACGCAGTGCTTGGTCATCAGCGCCTTCGCCGGGAATTTGTACTAACACATCAAAACTGGTGATGAGGTCAAAGCTATCTTCTGCGAACGGAAGCTCGGTTGCTGACGCTTGCGCCAGGTATTGGTGGTTTCGTGTGCGACAAAATTCCAATGCGGTCGCGACCAAGTCGAGTCCGACGACGCGGCCATTGTTGCCAGCATAGCGCGTCAACCATTCCAGATTGCCGCCCGTACCGCAGCCCGCATCCAGAATGACGCGATCGCTAGGCGGCAACAATGGATCAAGCAGTGATGCTGCGATTTCGCGCATGCCAGCAAACCACCAGAAGCTTTCTTCCAGATCATAGAGGTATTGGTAATCTTCGGTTTGCATAAACGTAGCGCAACTTTAGCCGAGAAACTGCGCCAGCAAAAGTCTTGGCAGGTTGCACGAGCGAGAGTACACTCATGCGGCTTAGTTTCATTACCACACCTGACACGGAAAGAATCCATATGAATGAATCGCCTATGACGGCGGCGCGTGGAAAAGACCTCGCTGCCTACTTGCTGGCTGTTGGCCTATGTCTGCTTTTTCTCGTTTGGTCGTTGCAATTGTGGCGAGCCGATTTGCGCGTGCCGCTGACCTATTACGGCGAAGCGAAATTCAACGCGCTACTGGTCAAAGGCATTCTTGATTTCGGCTGGCACGTTTCCAACCCCGCAATGAATGCGCCTGATGGATTGGATTTGCGCGATGTGCCGATGTCTGACAACAACTTTTTGCTGTTGTTGCTCAAACTGCTGGGGGTGGTTTCGCACAATTATGGAGTCGTGCTGAATCTTTCTTTCTTGCTGACCTTTCCTTTGGTGACCATCACGGCTTTGTATACATTGCGCCAATTTGGTGTGTCGCAGGTTGTGGCGATACTCGCCAGTTTGCTTTACACATTTTTGCCGTTTCATTTTGTGCGCGGACAGCATCATTTGTTTCTTGCTGCGTACTTTTTGGTGCCGTTGATGGTGTTGGTTGTTTTGTGGCTGGCGACAGGCAAGCTGACGTTGGTAGATGCGAACACGGGAAAATTTTCTGTGAAGCTGCGCGATCACAAATTGCTCGGCAGCGTGGCTATTTGCCTGCTGATGTCTGGTGGCGGGACGTATTTCGCCTATTTCGGCTGTTTCTTTTTGTTGCTCGTGGGCTGTTTGGTTGCAATTCAACGGCAGAATTGGCGGTGTTTGGCGTTGCCAGTTGCTTTGGTGGCGCTGATTTTTGGTGGATTGGTTGCCAATTTGTTGCCAAGCATTCTGTATTTGCGCCAGCAGGGCGATACGCCCAGTGTGCGCCGCCACGCGATAGACGCCGAAATTTATGCGATGCGCCTTTCGCAGTTGATCCTGCCTGTCAGTGGCCATCGTGTATTTCTGGCGGCAAAACTGAAAGCGGCGTTCAATCAGCGATTGCTTATCAATGAAAACGATGATGCTTCGTTAGGCGCAGTTGGCACCCTGGGGTTTTTGTTGTTGCTGGGTTGGGTCATTGTCAGAAAACCTGAATTGCGGCGCATTGAAGACGATGGTAGCCAAGGCGTCATCAGTTACTTGAGCATTCTGAACCTGAGCGCTGTGTTGCTGGCCACCTTTGGCAGTTTTAGCGCGTTGATTGCGCTGATTCTGACCCCCAAGATTCGCGCTTATAACCGCATCAGCATTTATATCGCCTTTTTCGCATTGTTAACCGTGGCATTGCTGTTGGATCAACTTGCGCGACGTTACGTCACAAATGCAGCACGGCGCGGCGTGTTTGTCGCGTTGCTCGCATTGGTGTTGGTGTTGGGTGTGCTGGATCAAACCTCTGCGCGTTTTGTGCCGGATTACCCCAAGATCAAATCCGAATTTGATTCCGATCAGAAATTCATGCGCCAGGTGCAGGGAACGATGCCTGCGGGGGCGGCGATCTTTCAGCTTCCGATTGTGCCGTTTCCAGAAAATCCCAAAGTGGGCAAGATGTTTGATTATGACCACGCGCGCGGGTATTTGCTGACACAAGGATTGCGCTGGAGTTATGGTGCGATGAAAGGCCGTGCCAGCGAAGTCTGGCAAACTCTTTTGAGCAAAAAGCCAACGCCGGAAATGATCGAACAGATTGTGTTGTCAGGTTTTCAAGGGCTGTATTTGAATCGCAACGGGTACAACGATGCCAAAGTCGAAAACGAATTGATTGGGGTATTGGGCGCGCCGCAGTTTGTCAGCGATGACGGAAAGCTGATCTTCTTTGACCTGCGGAATTTGGAAGGGCAATTGCGCGCAAAATTTGGCGGCGCCTGGGATGCCAAACACGAAGACGCTTTGCATCCGTTGTTGTTGGTGTGGGCGGAAGGTTGTTCAGAACCCGAAGGACCGCCTGACAACAATTTCCGCTGGTGTTCAGCCATTGGTGAATTGCAGGTGACAAACGGGGCCGCGCATCCGCGCCAAGTCAGACTGGAAACCTCAGTGATCACAGAAAACGATGCGAATCTGTGGATCAGTGGTCCGTTACTGACAGAACATCTGCAAACCGGGCAGAAGCCGACGCCACTGACCAGAACGCTGACAGTTCCGCCGGGCACACATGCGATTCATTTTCGCAGCGACGGGCAGCGCGTCTTGGCGCCAGGAGATTTTCGCTACCTGGTGTTTCGGCTGAACAATTTCAAGATGACTGTTGAAAACTAACCCCGGCAGCGCTTACGAAAGTGGCAACGTAAGAATGCAACCGTTTTGGGCGTTGAGGGCGCAGCCGGTTTCGGTTCTTTATTCGCCGGTTTTTACTTTTGAGCGACTTTGTTTTCGTTCGCTTTGTTTGCGTTTGTCGTCGCGCCGTTTGGCTTTGGCGGCGGTGGATGGTTTGGTTGGGCGGCGCGGTTTGCGGACGCGTTGCAGGGCTTCCAGCTTTTCGGCCATGCGTTCAAACGCAGCCTCGCGATTGGCTGATTGCGAACGGCGTTCGGTTGCGGTGACCACCGTTCCCGAAGGTTTGTGAGTCAATCGCACGCCGGTTTCGACTTTGTTGCGATGCTGGCCGCCCGGACCTCCGGCGACGAAAAATTCCAACTCACAATCGCGTTCCAACGACTCCCGATCCGTTGCATAAGTGGGCATAAGCAAAATCCTCAGCGCTCAATCTTCGGCAAAATAGCTTTCGACCAGCGGGCGTTCTTCTGCGGTCACCAGGGTTGCTGCCCGGTCCAGTTGCAAATCGCGCCAGTGTCGCCAACATACAATCAGCAACGCCGCGACCGGCACGCTCAAAAACACGCCTGTGACACCGCCCAATTCCGCGCCGCATAACACGGCCAGAATGACCACGACCGGGTGGATTTCAACGCCTGCGCTGATCAAGCGCGGATAAATGACATAATCGTGAACAACGCGATAGATGGACAAAAAGCCCGCCACCAGCAATGCGTGATTCCACGAATGAAAGCTGGATACCAGTGTTGCCGCCACGCCCAGTGTGAAGGGCCCCACCACGGGAATGAATTCCAAAATGCCTGCGGCCAGCGCAAATACCAGCGGATAGGGAACGCCAAGCAGCCACAACACCAGCCCTTCGATTACGCCAACCAGTACACAGGCGATCAGTTGCGTGCGAATGTAACTGGCCAGCGTTTCGCTGACGTCTTTCAAAAACAGCGTCACGCGAAAGCGTAAATCTGCGGCAGAAAGCGACGACAACATTTGCTGGCTGATGGTTTTAGCATCCTTGAGAAAGAAAAAGCCCAGCACCGGAATCAGGATCAACCAGGGCAAAAACAACGTTAGCCGGACCAGTTTGACGGTGAGCGCCTGTAACCACGCAACGACATTCAATTGGGCAGAGCCTAACCAGTCTGTTAGCGGTTGTCGCCAGGCCATTGGCAGCCGGTAGCGGGTGGGCAACGCCGCCAGGTTTTTGGCGTATTGATCCAATTGCCGGACGTAATTAGGCAAGTTATCGGCAAAGGCGCTCAACTGGTCAGATAACAGCGGCGCTAAACGGTCAATCGCCAACGCCACGATACCAGCCAACAGCAAATACACCAGACTGATGGCCAGACTGCGCGGTAATTGCCACGCACGCTGACCCAGGCGAATGGGACGCGTCAGCAAATCCACCAGCGGCGCCAGCACATAGCAAAAGATAACGGTGAAGGCGAGCAGCAGCAGCACCGTGCGCAAGGCATACAACAACCAAATGCCGACCAGCGTCAGCACGACCAGCCAGATGACTTGTAATGCGACGCGCCGGGATTGTTGCCCTTGCAGGATTGTGGAAATCCGTTCATCAGCCATAAACGGCGGCGATTATCTTCCACCGCAAAACCTAAGGCAAAGACTTGGCCGACTCCATTGCGCCAAATGGGCAGAATCGGCGAAGATGCCGCCTGACCCCGCAATTTTCAGCGAAAGAGATCATCTAAAGACTTCATCTGTTGTTATGCCAAGAATTTTAGTGACCAACGACGACGGATATTTTTCCGATGGGATTGCCGCGCTGACAGAAGCGCTGTCGGCTGTCGGTGAAGTGACAGTGGTTGCGCCTGCTTCAGAGCAGAGTGCGACAGCGCATTCGATCACGCTGACGCGCCCGTTGCGCGTGCGGCAACTGGGCGAACGTCGCTATTCGGTGGATGGCACGCCGACGGATTGCGTGTTGTTGGCGGTGACAAAGATTCTGCCAGAACGCCCGGACATCGTTGTTTCTGGCATCAATCACGGAGCCAATCTGGGTGATGACATCACCTATTCGGGAACGGTTGCCGGTGCATTTGAAGCGGGCATTTTCAAATTGCCGGGCATTGCCGTCAGCCTGACTGCGCGTGAAGGGGATTTTTCGCACGCCGCGCATTTTGCCGCGCAACTGACTTCGCAGGTGTTGCAGGAAGGATTGCCCGAAGGCACGATCCTGAACGTTAACGTGCCGCCCGGCGAAATTCGCGGCGCGCGGTTGACGCATCAAGGTGTGGCGTCATCGGTCTCTGACATCATCGAAGGCGTTGATCCACGCGGAAAATCGTATTACTGGATCGGCGTTCAGAAACTTTCGTGGAAAGAAGATCGCGCTAGTGATTTTGCTGCCATTGCCGAAGGCCTGGTTTCAATCACACCGTTGCGCACAGATTTAACTGATTACCGCACGCTGGAATTACTGCGCGGCCGAAACACGTTTGCTTCTCATGTCCAGCCCTAATTTCAACCAGGCTGCCGATAGCCCGGCGTTTGCCCGCGAACGCGGCGAGATGGTTGCGCGTTTGCGCAAACAACGTATTCGCGATGAACGCGTATTGGCGGCGCTGGAAAAAATCCCCCGACATTTATTTGTGCCTGAAGCCTTGCGTTCACACGCATACGGCGACCACGCGTTGCCGATTGATTTTGCGCAGACGATTTCGCAACCCTACATCGTGGCGCGCGAAACGGAGCTGCTCGAAATCACCAAGCAAGATCGCGTGCTCGAAATCGGCGCTGGTTCTGGTTATCAAACGGCGGTGCTGGCCCAAGTCGCCGGACAGGTCTTTGCTTTGGAACGATTGCCCGAATTGGCGCGTGCTGCGCAACAGCGGTTGCGCGAACTGGGCATTTACAACGCCACGATCAAATGTTTTGACGGTACCTATGGCTGGAACGAATTCGCGCCTTATCGCGGAATTCTGGTAGCCGCAGGTGCTCCTGCCGTGCCCCAATCGCTTGTCAACCAACTTTCTGTGGGCGGCCATCTGGTCATTCCCGTCGGCTCGGAAAAAGAGCAACGTCTGTTGCGCCTGACGCGCACCGAAGACGGCACGCAAACAGAAGATTGCGGCCCGTGCCAATTCGTCAAATTAATTGGCAAATACGGCTGGGAAAAATAAACCTCAACTTCAATTTACGACACACCAACGAATGGAACTCATCAAATACCTCATTGATTTCATCCTGCATCTGGACAAACACCTGGTCGAACTCGTGCAGCAATACGGCACCTGGACCTATGCCATTCTGTTTCTGATCATCTTTTGCGAAACAGGCTTGGTCGTCACGCCGTTTTTGCCGGGCGATTCGTTGCTCTTTGCCATTGGCGCATTGGCTGCCAAAGATGCGCTCAATGTCTTCTGGGTCAGCGTGCTGCTTTCCATCGCCGCAATCCTGGGCGACACGGTCAATTACTGGGTAGGATACAAACTCGGCCCAAGGGTGTTTAGCAGTCAAAACTCGCGTTGGCTGAATCGCGAGCACCTGCAACGTACGCACGAGTTTTACGAGAAATACGGCGGCAAAACGATCATCATCGCGCGCTTTATGCCCATCATCCGCACCTTTGCTCCGTTTGTGGCGGGCATCGGACAAATGACCTATGCGAAGTTTCTGGTCTACAACGTCGTGGGCGGGATTATCTGGATTGTCCTGTTTGTCGCGGCGGGATACTGGTTTGGCAACATTCCGGTGGTCAAGCGCAACTTCACGCTGGTGATTTTTGTCATCATCATTCTGTCGGTGTTGCCCGCCGTCTTTGAATATTGGCGTGCGCGCCGCAGTCAAAAAGAAAGCCGATAGCCGCACTGGCTGTGTGCGGCAAGACAATTGATGGCGAGCCGGATCGTCTTCAACCGTGTTGCGGTTGAAGACGATTTTGGCGCGCGACCAAATACCAGCCCAATAAGATCAACAATCCACCCAAAAAGCCTATCACCAGACAGCCAATCACCACTGGAGCAGAAAACGGAATGCCCAGCCCGCGTGTTGGCAGTGTCAGAACCAAGCCGCTTATTGCCGCCAGGGCGAACCCAATGCGTTCCAGCCAATGCCGTTGCGGCTCTGTAATGCTGAGTTCAGATTGGGCTGAAGAATTGAACAGCAGCGGTTTGAATTTCGGATAGTCCCAGCAGAGCAGATAGGTGCAGGCCAGCAACATCAATCCCGTGATCACCGGTGTGCCCGTGAAACGTAACGACACGGTAATGATGAAGATGTTCAGGATGATGGGAAAGAACATCACCGCGCCCAGCGTCGCCGTGCGCGAAAAGAGCACCAGCAACGAAGCCACGATCTGCGCCAATCCGATAAAGCGCCAATACCAGCCGGTTTGATACATTGCTTCAAAGAAAAAGCCGACCGGCGTGTCCGTGCCCAGCACCGTGAAGCGATTGCCCAGGGCTTTGGTCAATCCCGGCGCGATAAAGCTGATGCCCAACAGAATGCGGTTGAATTCAGTAAAGCGATGCAAAAACGGGCTGCGGCGTGCGCGCGCGTGCAAGGCGTCCAAGGCGGTTTCGATTGACATTGCGTTGCCCTCCTCGCCGTTATTCTGAACCGTAACTGATTTCCAGTTTGCGAATGCGCAGACTGGCCAGGATCAACACAATGCCCGTAAACAAAATCAGGCTCGGAATCGAAATCCAGGCGGGCGTCGGTTCGACGATGGTTGCCAGCGGACCTTCGCTCATCGGTACGGGCGCGAGTGTGCGCAGGTAATGAATGATGCTGATTTTTTTCAGCAGCGGCGGCAACAAGAAATTGACCCATTCCCAGCCATAGACGGCCAGCGCCGGAATGATCGGATTGCGGAAAAACAAACCGATGACCATAAACACTGCGCCATAGCCGATGCAGGCCAGCACCGTGATGCCGATATAGGTCAAACACTGTGACAACCCCGGCCCATC
>JAEUQO010000459.1 GCA_016789605.1 Acidobacteriota bacterium | reverse complement strand
CCTTCGTGCCCTTCATTGCGGTACCTGTTTTCGCTCAGGATGCAGCGTTATTCCGCGATCAACATTTTGGCAATCGTCTGTTTTTGCATGTTCGATGTGCCTTCGTAAATCTGGCCGATCTTGCAATCGCGGAAGTATTTTTCGACCGGATAATCTTTGACGTAACCATATCCGCCGTACAGATTCAGCGCCAGTGAAGCCACGCTTTCGGCGACTTCCGAAGCGAACAATTTCGCCATGGCGGCTTCTTTGATGAACGGCTGTTTGGCGTCTTTCAAGCGCGCCGCGTTGTAAACCATCAAGCGCGCCGCTTCGATTTTGGTGGCCATTTCGGCGATCTGAAATTGCACGCCCTGAAAATCGGCGATGCGCGAACCGAACTGTTTGCGCTCTTTGGTATACGCCAACGCGGCCTCATAAGCGCCTTGCGCCAGGCCCAACATCTGGGCGCCGATGCCGATGCGGCCTTCGTTCAGGGTTTCGATGGCAATTTTGTAGCCTTTGCCGATTTCGCCCAGCACGTTTTCTTTCGGGACGCGGCAATTGTCAAACAGCAGTTCGCAGGTCGAAGAGGCGCGAATGCCCAGCTTGTCTTCTTTTTTGCCAACCGTGAAACCTGCAAAGCCGCGCTCGACGATAAACGCCGTGATGCCTTTGTAACCTTTGCTGGGATCAAGATTGGCGAACACGATGAAAATCCCGGCTTCGTTGCCGTTGGTGATCCACATCTTGCGCCCGTTGAGCAGGTAATGATCACCTTTATCTTCGGCGCGTGTTTGCAGCGCAAACGCATCCGACCCGGAACCGGCTTCGCTCAAACAATACGCGCCAACGGTATCGGTGGTCAGCCGCGTCAGATATTTTTTCTTGAGCGCTTCCGTGCCGTAATTCAAAAAGGCGTTGATCGTCAGCGTGTTGTTCACATCCACCATCACGCTCAAACTGGCGTCCACGCGGGCGAGCTCTTCAATCGCCACGCAGGCCATGAAAAACGAACCGCCCGCACCGCCGTATTCTTCGCCGGGTTCGATGCCCATCAATCCCAGCTCGAAACACTTCTGGATGATTTCGGGGCGCATTTTCTGTTGTTCGTCCATTTCCCGAACGTACGGTTTGACTTCCGCTTCGGCGAATTCGCGAACGCTGGCGGCAAACAGCCGCTCTTCTTCAGACAGGACGGTCAACGGCTGCGCCGCTACGAGTTCCATTGCTTCTTGTGCTTGTGCCATAAAAGTTCTCCTCTGCCGTGGCGCAAAAACGCATGATTGCGCGATCTGCTTAATGAAATAGCTGTCTTGGAAAAATGAATCGTGATTCAGTTTCCCATCTTACCTTAGCGATTTTGCTTTGCCAAACTTGGCTCAAATCGCGTTTGCGCCCAGGCTGAGATACGTTGACTGCCCGTGGGAGAGGCGTAGAATGCCGCTGTTCCATTTTGCGGAAACAGACTTCAACACCGTGCGGATTTCATCTCCGCATCAAATATTAGTCACCCAACACAGGAAAAATCATGACCGGCAGAAGAGACTTTCTGAAGACATCGGCGCTGAGCTTGATGGGCGGAGTGGCGACGTCCCTGCTCCCTGAAAATCCATTTCACAAAATCGCTAGCGCGCAAAGCAAAGCGGCGGGCGGCCCGCTGAAAAAAGCCGTGCTCGTCAGCATGTTGCCCAAGCAAATGAGCTATCTGGATCGTTTCAAACTCGCGGTCAATGTCGGGTTTGAAGGCATCGAAGCGCAAACCATCACCGATCCCAAAGAAGCAGATGAAATCAAAGAGGCTTCATTGAAAGCGAAGATTCCGATTCATTCGGTGATGAATATGGCGCACTGGCAGCATCCGCTTTCCAGCCCCGATCCCGAAGACATCAAAAAGAGTCTGGCCGGTATGGAAACGTCGTTGCGCAACGCCAAGCTCTGGGGCGCGGATAACGTGTTGCTTGTGCCCGCTGTCGTCAGACCCGATACCACCATCCCGCAAGCCTGGCAACGTTCACAACCGCAGATCAAAAAGCTGATCCCATTGGCCAAAGAACTTGGTGTGCACATTGGCATCGAACCCGTCTGGAACAAGTTTTTGCTCACGCCATATGACACGGCCAAGTATGTGGACGAATTCAAGAGCCCCTGGATCAACGCGTATTTCGATGTCGGCAACATCGTGATGTACGGCTATCCGCAAGAATGGATTCGCGCCCTCGGCAAACGCATCACGCGCTTTCACTTGAAGGATTTCGACACGCGCACGCGCCAGTTTGTCAACTTGCGCGAAGGCAGCATTGACTGGAAAGAGGTTCGCAAGGCGATTGGCGACATCAGCTATTCTGGCTGGCTGACGGTCGAACTGAATGGCGGTGACGAAGCGTATTTGCGCGACGTAGCCAAACGCGTAGACAAAATTTTTGCGGGCGAATAGGCCATCGCCTTAGCGAAAGTGTGCGGCCCAAATGAAATGCGCTGGTGAGAAAAGCGATTCTCGCCAGCGCATTTTGCTGTTTTGACACAGATTGATTATTTCAACAGTTGATCCAAATCGCGAATCAACTCGCCGTAAGCTTCTCCCTGATCCGCGTTAAACCCAACGTGTTTGCGTGCGACTTTGCCTTGTTTGTCGAGGATCACGACCGTGGGAACCGCATCCAGTTGGAATTCGCGGTAAGCGGCCTGTTCTGCATCACGCAACACCGAAACGCGCAAACCGTTTTTCTGCGCAAATGCCTGTAAATCAGCATCAGAGGCGTAATTGCGCGCACCGGGTTTGTTAGGGTTGATGCTTACCCAATAAACCTGAACGCCGCGTCCGGCAAACCGATCCGCGACTTTTTGCAGCGCTGGCAACTCTTTGGACGCCAACGGAACCCAGGTACCACCAAACGAAAGCACCACGACCTTCCCTTGCAGATCCGCCAGACTGACTGCGCCACCATTTAAGTTGCGCAAAGAAACCTGCGCCTGTGCCAATCCTATGGTCATCCATAACACACAGGTTAATGCCGCCCAACCTGCCATCTTTTTCATGTTCCGAGTCATTTACGTCCCTCCTTTGGCTTCGGCAAAACGTTCTGCCGAATCACCGCCGCTTTGATGCGAATGCGCTTCGGATGGTTTGGTCATTTCTGCCAACCCGCAGGCATTGTCCGACCCGGTCTCATCCGGTGTCAAATGACCGATTGACCAGTCATGAACGCTTTGTTTGGATATGGCTTGCGGGGTGAATGATTTACGAGAGGATGGCCAGGCCGATGTTTGCCCATTTTTCATCGGCCTGGCTATTTTGCAGGCTGAGGTAAGAAACTCGAATACCCTAAGGCTGAGAACGCTGCTGTCACAGTCAACACTGTGTGCGGCTTACATTTCACCCAAATGTTGAGAACGCTGCTTTTCTCAATTTGGCTGAACCCTGTTTCACACTGGCTATCAGGGGCAAACAGAAGCTTGAGACCGTAATCAGTGAGCTTCGTTGTTTTGCCCTTCACCTACATAAGCGCAAAACCGCAGGAAAAGCTGTAACAAGTGACAGAAAAAAACAGACATTTTCCCCGAGCAGACTTAAAGGTTGTAATGCAAGGAGTTAGGCAAGATCGGAGATTGCGCAAGAATGCCATCGCCTCTGGCGGCTAGGGTTTTTCTGCTAAATCAGGCAGTTTCTCGCGGGAGCCTTTGCTACGGATCAATTCGCCCCAAACGACTTTTTCCATGGCTTCTGCCTGTGCCTCTAATTCTTTCAAGAAACTGTCTCGTTTGGTCAATCGGCGTTTCAAATCCTGTGTCAGCGAAGCCTCTCGGCGGCGTGCATGGTGCGACAGCAATAATTGGTTGGTTTGCTGGACAACATCTTCAACCACGCGAGAGCGTTCCAGGTTGGTCAAAATATGCACAGCGTGCGCCAATTCGTGACCAAGGACTTCGGCGTAGCGCTCTGCGCGGTTCAGTTTGGCAAACGGAATAAAGCCGTCGGCGCGCCGCGTCGCTTCGCCGACAAAGGCTTGGTCAATATTGGCAAGATTCAGTTTAATGACGGCGACGTGACGTTCTCCGCGCGGGTCGAAGCGTTCAATCGTAAACGTCCCGGCAGTACAAGTCGCGATGCGGTTAGAGCGCACCACTTCGACATAAACGGTATGGCCGCTGGCCTCAATCCATTCCCACAACCCGCGCAACGTCGGATGCCAGGGCTGGTGATTTTGGTCTTCGGCAAAAACGATGTTTTCAATTGTGCGCCATTTTTCCAGTTCACGCGGAGTCAACCGGTCTGTCAGCAACCCGGCACGAGCTGCCACAGGCTTTCCCATCGTCATAAGTTTGACGGCAGGCTGAGCGCTCTGTCCGTAGGCGCAGATCAGCCAGCAAAAAAACAGTAACAGATGAACTGCGATGGTCAGGCAGTGGCGCGACATATGGCCTCTTTGTCGTAGGAGAAAAACTTGCGGGGCGCTGGGAACGATTTTGGGGTCGTCGTCAAAAAGGCGGGGCGATTGAACGGGGCGGATTATAGCCGAGCGCGAATTAACGCGGTAAGAAAATCTTTGCTTTAATGAACTGGCAAACCAAACATTTATCCCCAAAAAGGAGAGAGGCCCAAGGTGCCTCACTCACCTTGGGCCTACATGCGTTTTTCACACACTAGAAAAGTTTTTCAGATCGGATTTTTGAGCTACTCAATAGCCTCACTCTATTCAGTAGCGCCGATCACCTCACTTGGGCACTTACACGTATGACCCCAAAGAAAGTTCCACGAAGTCATAAAAATTTTCCGGGAAAAGAAACTTTCTCTGCGACGACTCATTCTGTTCGATATTCGTGGGCAAACTCTTCGCGAAATGCCGCCACCTGCCGCTCAGTCGCCGTCTCATCCCACTCCATTTCTGACGCCAGCAACGCGGCAGTGTGTGACGCGTTTTGCACAATCGCATTCCCCGCCAACATTGCCAGACGCGTGCGGCGAGTCAGCACATCAGTCAATGTGACCGCCATTTCGTTGCGGGCAATGTAAATCAGTTCCGCCGCCAGATGCGGCAAGCCCGGAACCAGCGGACGTCGCCAGCGTTCGTCGGCGCGCAACAATTCCAACACCTGTTCCGCTTCTGAACCGTAGCTAAAAACCAAATGCTGCGCCGTGGGCAGCGGAAGGTTTTCCGTCCGGGCAATCTGTTCTGCCAGTTGCGCCAACTGTTCGCGATCAAATTCGCCACCGCCAAGTTTGAGTTCGCGAGTACGCCCCGGTCCGGCAGAAACGCCAAACCGTTCCTGCAACCGTTGCGCCACCAAATCCACGCCGCGTTCGGCCATCAAGCGATACGTCGTCAGCTTTCCGCCGGAAATCGAAATCAGGCCATCGGCGTTTTCCAGCATTTCTTCTTTGCGCGAAACCTGGCTGGTGTTTTTGGCATTTGGGTCGCTAATCAACGGACGCAACCCGGCCCAACTGGAAATCACGTCTTCGTGTCCGAGGTGCACGCCAGGAAAATAAGAATTGATGGCGCCCAGAATTTCGTTGACCTCTTCGGCGTTGGCGCGCGGCGTGTCTTTGTCGCCTTGAAAGTCGGTATCGGTCGTACCGATGTTGACGCGGCCTTCCCACGGCACCACAAAATAGAACCGATGACCCGTCAGCGACGGAATCAACCAGGCTGAATTGACGCGCAAGCGGTCGGCAGAAACCGTCAAGTGGATCCCCTTGGCCGGGCGCACGGTTTTCAACGAACGTTGGCCACTCAAATTAACGAGGTCTTCCATCCACACGCCGGTTGCATTGATGACGGTGTGCGCATGGATTTCCAATTCTCGACCGTGCACTTCATCACGCAATCGCGCGCCCGTCACTTTCCCTGCGGCGTCACGCAAAAAACCTTGCACGCTGGCGTAATTGGCGATTCGCGCTCCGTGCGCGTGCGCTGCCTTCAAAGCCTCAATGACCAGTCGCGCGTCATTTGTGCGCGCGTCGTAATACAAAAACGCGCCTTGCAATCCTTGCGGGTCGAGTTGCGGGGCAAGCTCTAACGCTTCTTCGCGCGACAAACGCCGATGCCGCGCAAAGTTGTATCGGCCCGCCAGCAAATCATAGAGAAATAACCCGGCGCGCATCTTCAGCGGATGGTCATAGTTGCGCTTCTTGTTGGCGTATATCGGAATGACAAAGGGATACGCTTCTGCCAAATGCGGAGCTGTACGCGCCAAAATCGCGCGTTCGTGCAAAGCTTCGCGCACCAATCCAAAGTCGAATTGTTCCAGATAGCGCAATCCGCCGTGAATTAGTTTGGTCGTACGGCTCGACGTCCCCGCCGCAAAATCGCGCTTTTCTACCAAGGCGGTGCGCAATCCGCGCGACGCCGCATCAAGCGCCAGGCCTGCGCCGGTGATGCCGCCTCCGATAATCAGCACGTCAAACACGTCCTGCGAAAATTGGTCGAGCGTTGCGCTCCGTGTGCGCCAGGAAAATTCGGTCATAGTCAGATTGCTTGGAGTTTTTGGTGAAGTGAAGACAACGGCGAAAAGATAGCCGATGACTGCAGGAAATGCCACGCACCCCGGCTGGCGTGGCTGCCAAAGCGACTTTGCCGATGCTTGATTTTATCGGCTCCGTCAGGTAGAGAATGACCAGCATTTTCACCCTTTATGCACCAAACAAGGTCACGGTGTAACACCAGCCGCAATATCGCAACACTTTCGGTGATCCACTGAACTTGCTCGCAGGCTGGCTATCGTCTTTATGTGGAGAGTTATGAGAAATCGTTGTTCCCTGGTTCGGCTTATTGTCTTCATTCTCTGTCTGGGTCTGGTGTGGCCGTTGGAATCATTGAGCGCTGCCCCCCTGGCCAAACAACGCAGGCGCGCCAGCCGAGCCAAATCCACCAAAAAACGTTCCGCGCGCAGTCGGCGCAGTCGCCGTGCCCCCGCCGCGCCCAAAGCGGCATCCTTTGACAAGGTAATGACGGCCAACACCGGTTTACTCAACGAAGCCAGCGACGCGACGCAAGCCGGAGGCAAAATTGACGAAACCACGTTGCGCGCGCACGTTCGGTTTCTCTCTGACGATTTGCTCGAAGGTCGTGGGCCTGGCGCACGGGGCGGCATTCTCGCGGCCAAATACATCGCGTCTCAGTTTGAAGCCTTGGGCCTGGAACCGGCGACCGCTGACCGCACCTACTTTCAACAAGTGCAAATGATCGGCAGCCGTCCTGATCCCGCCAACAAACTGGTGATCAAAAGCGGCGGCGGTGATGCCGAATTCAAATTCGGCGATGAATTTGTCGCGGGCACCGATCAGGAACAGACCGAAGTGCCCGTCAGCGGCGAAATTGTCTTTGTCGGCCACGGCATTACCGCTCCCGAAGCCAACTGGGATGATTATCGCGGCGTTGATGTGCGCGGCAAAATTGTGCTGGTGATGGTCAATGATCCGCCAGCAACAGCCACCGAACCGAACCTTTTCGGCGGCAAGGCGCTGACCTATTACGGTCGCTGGACGTATAAATATGAAGAAGCCGCGCGGCACGGTGCGGCAGGCGCAATCCTGATTCACACAACGGAATCAGCCGGGTATGGCTGGCAGGTGGTGCGCAATTCGTGGGGAGCTGAGCGGTTTGGTTTATTGCCAGACGGAAACACGCCGACCTTGAAGCTGAAATCGTGGGTGACTGACGATGTGGCGCGCCGCATCGTTCAAATGGGCGGACAGAACCTTGACCAATTGCGGCAAGCGGCTAAAGTGCGCGGGTTCAAAGCCGTTCCGTTGCAAGCGCGCGTAGACATGACGTTGCGCACGCAAGTGCAGCGGTTGACCTCGCCCAACGTCGTGGGGCTTTATCGCGGAATTGACCCGACGCTGAAAAACGAGTTTGTCGTGTTTTCCGCGCATTGGGATCATCTGGGCATCCGGCCTGATCAGGCGGGCGACAACATTTACAACGGCGCAGTAGACAACGCCACCGGCATTGCCGGCATTTTGGCCATCGCCAAATCCTTTACGGCGCTCAATATCAAACCGCGCCGTTCTATTCTGTTCATTGCCACCACCGCCGAAGAGCAAGGTTTGCTCGGCGCGGAATATTACGCGCGCAATCCGCTCGTCCCGCTCAAAGACACCATCGCCAACATCAACCTCGATTCGATGAACGTGCTCGGAGCGACCACCGACATCGCGCCGCTCGGCGCAGATCGCTCAACGCTGGGCAAAGTGATCGAAGAAGTCGCCAAAGAAAACAGCGTCACGATTTCGCCCGATTCGCGGCCCGAACAAGGTTCGTTTTATCGCTCTGACCACTTTCCGTTTGCCAAAGCAGGCATTCCCGCCGTCAACTTCGAACCGGGCAACAAATTCGTCGGCCACTCCGAAAAGTGGGGCGAAGAACAATTCGCTGACTACAACGAACACCGCTATCACCAACCCGCGGACGAATACAGTCCGAATTGGGATTTTAGCGGCATGGTGCAACAAGCCCGCCTCGCCTTCCTGATCGGTTTGCGCGTCGCCAATGGAAACGACACGCCGCAATGGAACAAAGGTGATGAATTTGAGCGCGCGCGGCTGAAATCCCTGAGCAAGCAATAAGAGAAAAAGAGAAAAGCTGCTGAACCGCTGCTGCAATCTTGTGGTTGAGATTGCGGTTCGGCAGCCTATCCAACGGCTTGATGGCGGGCGGCAAGTTGCCCGCATGCGGCAGAGATGTCCTGCCCGCGCGGACGGCGAATGAAGGCGGGCACGTCTTTTTCTACCAAAATCTGTTGAAAGCGCAAAATGCGCTCCATTGACGAGGCGCGGTACGGAAGTTCCGGCGCGGGATTGTGCGGAATCAAGTTTACTTTGGCGCGTATGCCGCTGAGCAATTTGACCAGGCGGCGCGCATCGTCTTCGCTGTCATTCACACCGTCAAGCATCACATACTCAAACGTCAGCCGTTCGCGTTCTCCTAACGGATACGCACGACAAGCCTGCATTAAATCCGCCAACGTATATTTGCTATTGATCGGCATCAAAGCCGTACGTTGTTCTTCGGTGGTGGCCGACAAGGAAATCGCCAGATGCGGGCGCACCGACTCTTGAGCAAAATCGTAAATGCGCGGAATGATGCCAGAGGTGGAAACCGTAACGCGTTTCGGGCTGATGCCGAGTCCTTTTTCATCCGCCATCAGGCGAATGGCTTTCATCACTTCGTCATAATTCAGAAAGCTTTCGCCCATTCCCATAAAAACCAGGTTCGTGCCGTGCGGCGTTTCGTTCCCTGCTCCGTATACCTCGTTGAGAACGATGGCGACCTGCGAAATGATTTCGCCTGCCGTCATATTGCGTTTGACGCCCAATTGCGCCGTCATACAAAACTTGCAGCCGACCGCACAACCGACCTGACAACTAATGCAGATCGTGTCACGACGAACTTCAGGCATGAAAACGGCTTCGGCTTCGCGTCCGTCGCCCAGGCGAAAAAGATAACGGCGGGTGCCGTCAGTGGAATAGAAAACGTGTGCGATTTCGGTCGCGGTGACTTTGGCATTTTCAGCCAGGGTGTCGCGCAAAGGTTTTGACAAGTCAGTCATCTGCGCGACATCCAGCACACGGCGACCATAAATGGATTGATAGAGTTGTTTGCCGCGAAAGGGAGCTTCGCCCATTTCTTTTGCCAGGGCGATCAGTTCGTCTTCAGTTTTACCCAATAAGAAGTTCATACACGATCCGACCAGAAACAGCCGCCGCTTGCCTGCGCAAGACAGACCAAGAGGCGGCAGTTCGGGCGTGCGGCGATCGGTTTAGCGCCGCCGCTTTTTTTCGTAGCTGCGTTTTTTGTGATAGTGATAAGCAGTGCCTGCGCCCGCCCCTGCGCCCGCGCCAATCAGCGCGCCTTTTTTCCCGCCAAGCAAAGCGCCTGCGCCTGCGCCAACCGCCGTCCCGATGCCGATTCGTTTGGCAGCTTTTTTCTTCCCCGCTTCAGGATTGCGCCGTTGTTTTGCGTCTACGGTCAACGTCAAGCTGAACGCGAGCAAACAACTAACGAGAATCGTTGTGATCAATTTGTTACGACGTTGTCTCGCTTGCATAAGCCGTTCCTCCGAATGCTCAAATTAGGGGTCAGGCGCGATTATAAGGCGGCGCTTTGGCTGCAAACAATGTACGAGCTCTGACCAGCGCAGATTGCCAGTCGCGTCACACATAACCGTTTTCCCGAAACCAGCGGACGGCATTTTCGAGCGCTTCTTCAATCGGAGTCTGTGGCAGGCCGAGTTCGCGCACAGCTTTTGTGGCATCGTAATACATCGCCTTTTGCGACATCTGCACGGAATAGAACGAAACTTGCGGCGTTTTGCCGAAATAGCGCGCCAGAATCATTTCATCCACAAACGCGACCGTCAGTGGAACAAAATGCGGAATGGCAATACGCGGCGCAGCATTGCCGGTGATGGCCGCCAGCAAATCGAGCATGTCTTTGAGCGTCAGATTGCGATTGCCCAAAATGTAACGTTCGCCAGTGCGCCCTTTTTGCCAGGCCAAAATGTGACCGCGCGCCACATCAACGACATCAATCAGGTTTAACCCTGTGTGGACGTAAGCGGGCATGCGTCCCTGCAAAAAGCGCAGAATGATTTCGCCTGTCGGCGTCGGTTTCACGTCGTAAGCGCCAATCGGCGTCGAAGGATTGACGATCACCACATCAAGCCCCGCACGCGCAGCCTTGACGGCAGCTTGTTCCGCCAGAAATTTCGATTTCTTGTAATCGCTGACCAGTTCGTCGAGCGTGGTTTGGGTCGTTTCGTCGCCCACGGTTCCCGGCGCAGACACGCCGATGGCAGCGACCGAACTGGTATGAATGAAGCGTTTGATGCCGGCGGTGCGCGCCGCTGCCAGCATGTTCTCGGTGCCGGTCACGTTGGCGTGATACACCGAAGCGCGATCTTTGGCCCACAACGAATAATGGGCTGCGACGTGAAACACCACCTCACAGCCCTTCATTTGTTCGCTCAGTTGTACGGGATTATCCAGTCCGCCGACCGCGTGTTCCACCGGCAAACCAGTCAGATTGCGTTGCTCGCTGGCGGCGCGCGCCAGTACACGAACTTGGTGCCCGTCTTCCAGAAGCAGGCGCACCAGATTGCCGCCGACGAATCCGGTCGCGCCCGTGACAAAGGCTCGCATAACGGATTTAGACACCCATGACCTGAACGTGCACCTTGCGGTTGTTCGGCCCGTCGAATTCGGTGAAAAGAATTTGCTGCCAGGTGCCGAGTTTCAATTGGCCATCAATGATCGGAATGGTCAGGCTGTGGCCAACAACCAGCGCACGCAGATGCGCGTCGGCATTTTTGCGGTCGCAATCAGAAAAGATCGAATCGTTGTGTTTGTAATACACACCGCGCGGAATGAGCTGTTCAAACATGGACGTCATGTCAGCCAGCAAGGCGTCTTGCGTTTCATTCAGGATCAAGCCGGCAGTCGTGTGCAAGGAAGAAATCTGCACGTGTCCGTCACGAATGGACGTTTGCGCCACGAATTCGACGATTTCCGGCGTGATGCAGCGCAATTGCACGCGCTCTTGCGTGTGAAAAACGAGGGTGGTTGAGGCGACTTTATAGGTGCCTTCTTTGACTTCGACACGCGGTTTGATTTCTGCCATCGAGAGGGCCAGGTTACTCATACGCTGTTCTCCTTGCTTGTCTATGTTTTCGGGGCTTCCTGACGTCAGCGGCAAACGCCACACGCCGGACTCTCTGGGATTTTTTTACGCAAAAAATGATGAGCGCATCAGCCAGCAGATATTCTGCGACTGCGAGCGCTCAGTATCACTCTTTCGCGTCACTCTTGATTAACGATGAACCTCATTGACCAATACAGGTTCGTCACTGTAGAGGAGCAATCCAAAGCTTGTCAACTAGCTGTCCAGCTTGGCTTTAGTGGTCAAATTGGCTACACCAACTGACGCACCCAAGACTGCTTGCAAATGACGCTGTAACGATTTCAACGCCGGGCGCAGTTGGCGCAAAAACTGCCAGCTTGCGCCTGGTTGCGACAACATTGCCCAAGCCAAAGACGCCGGTTGCAAGCGCCCTTCCGCCGTGGCCGCGCGGTTGAAATCGGGCAAATCACAGTTTGCGTCGTCTGAAATCACACGCAACACAGCAGCCGGTAAATTGCGCTCAGCGCAGACTGCCAACACCATAAAGCTTTCCATGTCAGCGGCCAGCGCGTCGTACTGCTTTCCCAACCTCTGTTTTTCTGCTGAGCGAGTGACAATTTGAGCACAAGTCAATCCGGCACCACGAAGACCTGTCAATCCAGCTTGGGTTAACCTGCGGGATAAATCGTCCACGACAGCACTATCGCAGCGAATGCTCGCGTTTTCGTCACGGGAGGGTCGCTTTTCTTTCGAGGCTGTCACAGAGTCGTCTGTGCGAGCGTCATAACATCGGTCATACAAAACCCCCGTGCCGCTGTCCAGATGGGGGGCCAGTCCGCCAGCTAACCCGGCAATCAACAGAACATCATAGGCATTGTGCGCCAGGTGTCGGCGCAATTTTTCGGCAAACCCAGGCGCGCCCATTTCAGTTTGCAACACGGTGACGTGTTGTCCAGAAACCTGCCCACGGCCAAGTTTTAGACCACTGTCTTGGGTCAGCACGACATCGGTCAACAATTTCATGGCAATGTTGAACTCGACGTCCACGGCGGTCACCAGACACAGCCGCGCCCAGTTCGTTTGGCGGGATTCATTCATGAATGCGTTTGTGACGACCTCAACGAACAGGCAACGCACGTTGCGTTACCCATTCCAGCAATTGCCCGCTGAGTACGGCATGTGCCGGAGTCAGGTCGGATACGCGCGCGCACCCACAGAGCATCAACGCGACGCGCAATTCGGCGGTAAAGCTGCGCAAAAAAGCGTCTACGCCAGCGGTGCCGCCCGCGACATACGCGCGCAAAATCGGCAAGGCCATGCCGACCAATTGTGCGCCCAACGCCAAGGCTTTGGCGGCCTGTAACCCGGTGCGAATGCCGCCCGAAGCAATCAGTTGTAATTCCAATCCACGCAGTTCGCACAAACTGGCTGCCGTTGGCACGCCCCAATCCCAAAAAGCTTCGCCTAAGTTGCGCAACGCGCGATGACGCAGCGTTTCCACGCCGACCCAGGAAGTCCCGCCAGCGCCCGAAACGTCTACCCAGCGAACGCCTACGCGCGCCAATTGCTGCCCGGATTCGCGCGCAAATCCGCATCCGGTTTCTTTGGCAATGATTGGCAAGGAAGATTCCGCCACCAAACGTTCGATCGTCGCCAGCGAACCGCGAAAATCGTAATCGCCGTGTTCCTGGATGATTTCCATGGCGGCGTTCAGGTGAATGCACAGCGCATCTGCGCCGATTTGTTCTGCCAGCCGCACACAATCGCGCGTGTTCAATTCGCGCGCCTGCGCAATGCCCAAATTGCCTAGCAACAACACATCAGGTGCGACTTCCCGCACGGCAAAGGTGTGTTTCAGTTCTGGATGCCGCAACAAAACGCGTTGCGAGCCGACGCCAAATCCGATGCCCCAACGTTCCGCCACCGCAGCGATGTCGCGATTAAACCGTCCGACCTCTTCTGCCCCGCCGGTCATACCGGTGATCAACAACGGATAGGCCAGGCGTTTGCCCAGCACTTCCACGCTGAGATCAATTTCTTCCAGGTGGGTTTCGAGCAAGGGTTGATGCACCAATTCGACCGCCTCTAACCACGTAGTTTTGTGGCGAAATTCGACGGCTTGGTGCGCGCACAAATCGAAATGACTTACTTTGCGATTGATGATTTCAGGAGCTGGAGTCATTGCCTGCCTAGCCTTGGGATTGATTGTCTGCCGAAAAAGACGCCAGCGAATCTGGCATACGGCGCAACGCATCAATCTACGCAATAAAAGGGATTATAGTTTTCCCTTTTGGGGTGCGTAAACCGGCCATGCATGTTGGCTTACACTAGGGCGAATTCAAGCAATGCGCAGGTGCAGGAAGAATCTTCAGGTGAGATCGTTTGCAAAACAGAAATTGTGCGCGCCAGATTGCGCAGGTCAGACAGCCCTCTAAGACAGGCTCATTGTCGGACCAGTACCGTGTGCAGCAGGGAGCGGAAAGGTGACCTATCCGCAAGCTACCACGCACGGCACTGATCCAAAGGTGCGTGGTTGAGTATCGTCAATTTCGTCTTTTAAGCAGCGATGGCAGCGGCTTCTTTGGGCCGGCCATGGATTTTGATGGTGTCGTAATCTTCCGCCTCGACCGTGAATTCATAATCACGCGCAGGTTGGTATTTGCCCATCATCTCGTTGAACTTGACGATCATCGGTTCGACAAAATCGTGCATCCAGGCGCTTTCTTCAACCACCTTGTGCTGCACGTGAGCAATTTCGTCTTTGCTGATGCCGATGTGATGCAACAGGCGCAATGGCATTTTGCCCGCTTCCATAACTCCAGTGTCAATTGAATAGGCTTCGTGGCGGGTTTCCATGTCCAGGAGCTGTTGATAAAAAGCATCGTTGTCAGAATAGGTCAGACTCTTCTCCATAATCGGTCCTCCGAACGCGCCAGGGATGGCGTGTTTTGCTGATGGTTGCGAGGTGGCAACCGCACGGCTCGCCGTAGGGTACTCAAATTTGATTGGCGGGTGATGCGAAATACGCGTCTGCGCCAATCACATCAGAAACAACCGGACAGATAAAAACGTAGGGGAAAAACTCGAAAAATCGAGAAAATTGCCTATCAAATGCTTGTGCTGTTCTATATGGAAAGTAATGCTGGGAGGTGAAAAAGTCAACGCGATTTTGCGGTGTCCTGGGACGAAGTTTGAGGAGTGAAAACGTTACGCAGGTAACTGAGCCCCAACGCCAACAGGCTCACAAGCACGCAGCCGATGGCGAACCAGTCTCCGCGTTGTGTGTAAAACGTTTGTGGGCGACGGGATTGCGCTTGCCAGACCTGCGCCGCCGCCGTGA
>JAEUQO010000414.1 GCA_016789605.1 Acidobacteriota bacterium | reverse complement strand
ACGAAATGGGGCTTCCGCGAAATTCTGGAAAAGAATGCCGCCGTCATTTTGCAACCCGATTTGTGCCACGCCGGGGGCATCACCGAAGTTCGCCTGATCGCCGGTATGGCCGAAGCCTATTACGCATCCATTGCGCCGCATAATCCGTTGGGGCCGATTTCGCTGGCGGCTGGGCTGCAGATTGCGGCGTCTATTCCGAACTTCTTGTGTCAGGAACAGGTCAGCCTGGGCGAAGGCTACATCAAAAATCCGTTCAAGGTGCGTGACGGATACATTGATTTGCCGACCGGTCCTGGTCTGGGCATCGAACTAGACGAAGAAGCGATGAAGGATAAGATCGGTCACGACTGGAAAAATCAGGAAAGTTACGACGCCGATGACGGTTCGGTTGTGGATTGGTAAGAAAACTGGCGTGAAGCTGATGAAAAGGCTGTTTCGCCTTTGCGGGGTAGCGTGTTGTCATTCACAACACGCTACCCCGTGGCTTCAAATGGCAGCTAGGCTTTAGCAAAAACGTCCTGCGCATTTCCCAAATCTTTGGCAGAAGGCGTGATGATCGTTTTGGCGTTGACGAAAATCTTTTCGCCTTTGGCCAAGGCGCGTTTCACATCGTCTTCGCACACAAAGTCTGCCGCTTGCGGCTTCGGTTTGGGAGGCGCGGGTTCGACTTTGGGCGCTAAAGGCGGTGGCGGCGCGGGTGGTTCGCTCGCTTTTGGCGCAGGACGGGCCGCCAGAAAACGATCTACCAAAGTCGCAATCGCAGCCTGATCAACCAGTTTATTAACAGGCAACGAAACATTTCCTGACGCGGCACTCACAATAGGGCTTTGCTCCGTTGTCGCGGTTACGGGCCGCGTTTCAAACGCCACACGTTTGATATCCATCAGATGCAGCGGCGAGATATTGTCGGAAGTCACATTGCCGCCCCACGAGCCGCAGCCGAGCGTCATCGAAGGCGCGAGCGCGGTCGAAAATCCAATCGCGCCGTGCGTCGAAGGCGTATTCACCACCACACGTGACGCAGGCATCAACGTGCCGTAATGCAAGGCCGCGTCGCGGTTGCGCGTATGGATCGAAGCCGTATGTCCCATCCCGCCGAAATGCAAAATCTCGTCACACAACCGGCTTCCCTCTTCCAATCCATTCACCAAATAATAGGCCAGAATCGGTGAAAGCTTCTCGATGGAAAGCGGAAATTCGCGTCCGACACCGCCGGCTTCAGCGACCAGACAACGCGTATTGGGCGGCACACTGATGCCGGCCCATTCGGCCAAAGTCGTTGCTGGCTTTCCGACGATTTTCGGATTCAGCGTGCGGTTGGGCGTCACCACCAATTTCGCCAATTGCTCTGCTTGCGCGGCGTTCAGGAAATATCCACCTTGCAACTTCAACTGTTCGCGGACTTCGCGATCAAGCGCGGCATCAGCCACAAGCGCCTGTTCTGACGCGCAAATCGTGCCGAAGTCAAAACAGGTTCCCGCCAGAATATCGCGCACGGCTTTGGCCACGTCAGCAGTCCGTTCGATAAACGCAGGCACATTGCCCGGCCCTACGCCAAACGCCGGTTTGCCAGAAGAATATGCCGCGCGCACCAATCCCATGCCGCCCGTTGCCAAAATGACAGAGGTGAGCTTGTGCTTCATCAGGGCCTCAGTGCCTTCGAGCGAAGTCAGCTCAACGCAGCCGATGGCTTCTGCCGGAAGCCCGGCTTGCACGGCGGCAGCGCGCATCACGTTGGCAGTTTCAACCACACAGCGCGTCGCGCTCGGGTGCGGACTGAGCACCACGGCGTTACGCGATTTGATCGAAATCAGAATCTTGAAAATCGCCGTTGAGGTCGGATTGGTGGAAGGAATGATGGCGGCGACAACACCGCGCGGGGCGGCGATTTCGACCACCGAACCGGTGTCGCGCACAACACCGACGGTGCGCAGATTGCGGAAGTAGTTGTGAATGTCTACGGCGGAAAACAGGTTTTTGACATTCTTATCCGCCGGATTGCCATAACCGGTTTCGTCGTGCGCCAGTTGCGCCAACCGCATGGAATCACGCTGAGCGGCAACCGCCATCGCTTCACAGATGGCATCAATTTTGGCCTGATCAAATTTGGCCAGCGTCGCCTGGGCGTGATGCGCGGCGGCAACCAGATCGCGCGCGGTTTGGATAGCTTGCAGGTCTTTGTCGGGCATGATGTTGACGAATTACGCCTGGGTGATCATAGAAAGAGAGGGCAAAAGTAGATAGCTTCGCCCTCTCTGGAATGACTTTCACCGTAGCCGTCGTTTATTTCTTTTTGCCCTCTCCGCCATCGGTCAACGCACGCGGATTGCCGCCTTCGAGCTGGCGATTGCCTTGCGGCACAATGCGTTCGACTTCGCTGTGCGGACGCGGAATGACGTGCACCGAAACCAATTCTCCGACGCGCCGGGCAGCCGCAGCGCCAGCATCCGTCGCAGCTTTGACCGCGCCGACATCGCCGCGCACAAACACCGTCACGAATCCTGCGCCGATGTATTCTTTGCCGACCAACTGCACATTTGCGGCTTTGACCATTGCGTCAGCCGCTTCGACAGCGCCGACAAACCCTTTTGTCTCGACCATGCCGAGAGCTTCCATACTCTTTATTCCTCCAGAAAGATGCCCGAGGCGCTTTCGCCTGGGCCAGACGTACTGACAAATGTACTGATTTGGTTTGATTGCGCGTGCATCATAAACCGGGCTCGGCGGGCACACAAGCAGCGCTCACTTAATCTCCTTTGCCCACAATAGATCGCAGAAAGGAGACGCCCCACAACCGGATGCGGACAACGGCGCTGAACAACAAACTGCCCCGCTCTTCAGCAAGTTTCAACGCCAGTCTGCGCATCATTTTGAAAAGCACAGAGCTGCCATCGAAATAGTTCGACTCACTGGACAGGCGCAGCAATCGGCGCACGGCTTCGGCGTGCGTTGGCAACCCAGACGCGCCCGCTTGTTGATGCTCTTGCCAGGTGTTGATCATACGCCACAAATGACGATCCCAATCGCGCAAGGTCGGTTCGTTGATTTTGGCCAGACGTTGGTTGGCGCTTTGCCAGTTGCCCTGCATCATCTCTTCATAAATCACAAAGAGCGCGTGCGCCTGCGACAATTCGCTGGGCGGCAATCCGAGCGAATGCTTACTTACCTCGTAGGATTCCAGGTCACGCCCTTCTTCGCGCAACGCCAGCGAAAGATTCCAGAGCATCCACGGTTCAAGCTCCTGGCGCGCGCGCCAATCGCTTAACCATTCGAGCGTGTCTCGTTTGTCGCCAATGCTCAGCAATGCGTAGCCAACGTTGGCCCACGTCACAACTGCCGCACGCAAGGGTTCTCGTTCGGCAGCAATAAACTGACGCAACAGATGCTTTTCTTTGGCCTTGATCAAAGCATCCATAAACGCGATGGCCGCCTGTTGCCACAAAGCGCCACGTTCGGGCATTGCGTCCAGCCGCTGGCGGATTCCGCTCCACTCTTTGCGCACTTCGCGCCGTTCCACCCAAATTGCGCCCACGTTGGGATTCGCATCAGGCGAATCCAAAACTTCATCCAATACGCTATCCACTGTGTTTTGCCAGTCGCCCTCTATCTCGGCATCAATGGCCTGTGCAATGAACTTGCCGTCAGAATGCCTGGACAAACAAAGCTGACGAAACAAAGCACGAGCGGCAGCGAAATCCTGGCGCTTACCGGCCAACTTCAGCTCGCGCACGGTGGCGGCATCACCGCCAATTTGCTGGCGCAAGATGTTGAGCGTTTCAGCAGCGCCATCCAAATCCGAGCCCTGGAGCTGTAAATCAAATAAAGTGACTCCTGCAAACTCATAGGCCGGATCAAGCGTCAGCGCGCGCCGCAAGGTTTCTTTCGCAGCGGGGATGTCTTCGCAACACAACTGCGCATCAGCCAGATAGCCCAACGGCACAGGACGATACGGCGCTAACCGCACCATTTCTTGTGCGGCTTTCAAGTAAGCGCTGTTTGATTGCATCCCGCGATGCCAATCTGCCAGCAGGTTCCAGGCTTGAAAGTAATTGGGCTCAACGGCGGTCAACTCTTCAAGTTGTTTGATAGCGGCTGGCAGGTCACCGCGGTCTGCGTCAACACAGGCTTCCGCACAACGCAATTCCGGCGGCAATGTCTCGCCGTAAATTTCAGGCCGACAGGCGGCGCGCGCTTCGTCATAACGCATCAGCATTGTTAGCAACCGCGCCCGCAACGTATGCGCATCCAGCAACTGGGGATTCAGTTGCAACGCGCGTTCAACCGCATTCAAGCGTTCTTCCAGCGACTGGCCTTCGGTTTGCGCCAGGATCAGCCACGAACGCGCTTGCCCGGGCTTTTTCTCAGCCAGCGCACGCGCAAATTCCACAGCGCGTTCCGGCTTGCCCCACTTTTGCGTCCAGTCACGCAAAATGCGCCAGCCCCAATCGTAACCAGGTTCAAGCGTCAAGGCGTGTTCGATACGTTCAACCGCCTGTTCGCGCTCGTTCATCTGCCAGAGCACGTCGGCCAGATAACCGTAATTCGTGTAGTCCAGCGGCGCGTAAGCAATGGCCTGCTCCATCAACTCACGCGCTTTGGCAAATTCGCCCGCACGTTGATACGCTTCGGTCAACTGTTGCGTCGCCACACTCCAGGCGGGATTGATCCGACGCGCGTGCGTCAACGCTTCGATCACGCCGTTTTCATCCAGACGCACTTGATACACATATGCCAAATCCAGCCAGACGCGCGGCGTCAGCGGAAAGCGCTCGGTCATTTGCCGCGCCAACTGCAAGGCATCATCCAGCCGCTGCAAATCAACCAACTGATGCACCATCACCGACCAGGCGTGCCACAAATCCGGACGCGCATCCAGTCCCGCTTGCAACAGCGGCAAGACCTCTTCGGCGTCGAGCGTGGCACGCGCCGCTTGCCGGTAGGCAAACAACCCATCGCCAAAGGTCACCTGCCGATATAATTCCTGCCGGATGAATTCCAGTGATTCGCGGCGTTCTTCCACCGTGTGGGAATTGTTCATCAACTCACCCACGGCATATTCGTTATCTACTGACAACTTGATCGCTTCGCGAAACGCCTGACGCGCCAGCAAAAAGTTGCCGAGTTCCGCGTGAACGGTACCAATCGCGCATTGGCCGTATGGATTGTCTGGCTCCAATTCCCGGCCCAGCGCGGCTTCTTCAAAAGCGTCTTCGTATTTTTGTTGCTGACAGAGTTTGTACGTGAGTTCGCGGCGCGCCCAGGCATTGGTCGGTTCGATTTCGATGACGTGCCGCAAGACGGCTTCCGCTTCAACGGCGTCATCTCGCAACCAATCCACCAGCAACTGATGCAGCGGCAATGAATGCGGAAAACGACGCGTAGCATCGCGCAGGAAATCGAGCGCCTGTTCCTGGCTTTCGGTTTCGGCCAGCAATTGCGCGACGTTGCGATTGGCATCAAGCGCCAATGGTTCTGCATCCACCACTTGCCGCCACAAAGCCAGGGCCTCACGCAATTCGCCACGATAGGCAGCAACCAAAGCCGCACCGCGCAGCCATTGCGTTTGCGGGGCCCTACCTTGCGCACGCGCCAATAACTCTGCCGCCTGCGCAAAATCGCCGTGCCGCGCAAAAACTTCTGAAGCAAACAACAACAGCTCTCCGTCTTCGGGCCGCCAAGCGAGGCCTTGTTGCAAAGTCGCCAACGCCTGGGTGGATTGCCCGGTTTGCTCATACGCCCACGAAAGCGTGCGTATTGGAAAGCCTGATCGTTTGCCGAAACGGTGAAAGCGCTGCGCCAGAAATTTCAGGGCGTCTTGCGTTTTGCGCAAATGGCGCGCCGCAATGAAATACGATTGTACGTATTGTTCGTTTGTATCTCTCAGGCAAGCAGCAAAGCGGTACAGTTCCAACGCTTCGTCAAAATGACGCTGCGCCCAGCGCAAATTGGCCAATTGCCAGAATGTACCTGCTTCCAAAGGTCGCGAACGCAACGAACGATGCAACAACCGGAAAACCGTGCGCTGTTCGCGCGCATCTTCGCTCAGCTCTCCGGCGAGCTGTTGCCAGAACAACGGATCAGATTTTTCGTCTTCGCAAATGGCTTTCAGGTAATCCAGCCGTTCGCTGCGACGAGCAAGGGCGCGCAACACCGACACCTTTTGCAGTTTCAGGTTGGCATCGTTGGGAAAGGCCGCCAGCAGTTTCTCGACGTTGGCGAGGACTTGTTCGTAATCTTCGTCGTACCA
>JAEUQO010000367.1 GCA_016789605.1 Acidobacteriota bacterium | reverse complement strand
GGTGGCATACAACACGCCATCCACCACAATCGGATTGCACTGAATTTCCGAGCCGGTGAATTCGTCTTGCGAATCGTAGCGCCAGACCATTTGCAACTGCGCGACGTTATCCGCCGTGATCTGGCTGAGTTCGGAATAGTGATTGTTCTCTTCGCCGCCGCCGAACATACGCCATTCGCGATATTTAGGGGCTGCCGGTTTTTTCACCTGCGCCTGCGAGCCGAACGCAAACACGCCGCCGAGCAGCGCCAAGCCGATTGCCAAGCCGATTTTGATTTGTTTCATAGAAGTTTCCGCAATGTGGATTGGAAAATGCGCGCTGACTGTAGTGATCTCGCCACGAGATTTCAAGAACTGACAGACAAGAGTTTGCAGGTCAGGCGCTGGGCGTTGTCTGAAAGGGAAGAGTTGCGCTAATTTCAGGGCATGACGCTGGACGAGAAACTGCAAAATCTGCCGGTGCAACCTGGCTGTTACCTGCACAAAAACGCCAAGGGGCAGATCATCTACATCGGCAAAGCCAAGTCGTTGCGCAATCGCGTGCGCCAGTATTTTCAGAATTCGCGCGCGATGGATGCCAAGACCCAGGAACTGGTGTCGCGCATCACCGATTTTGAAATCATCGTCACCGACACCGAAGCCGAAGCGCTGATTCTGGAATCAAACCTGATCAAGCAACACAAACCCCGCTTCAATGTCATGCTCAAAGATGACAAGGCGTATCCGCATCTGAAGCTGACCAGCAACGAAGAATTCCCGCGCATTTTCAAAACCCGCAGAGTCGAAAAAGACGGCGCAGCCTATTTTGGCCCTTACTTGCCCGCTTCGCTGGCAGACAAAACCGTGTCGTTGATCAATCGCGAATTCCAACTGCGCACCTGCACCGACGAAGTTTATGAACTGTATAAACGCGCCGGGCGGCCTTGCATGGAATATCAGATCAAACGCTGCGCCGGGCCGTGTCAGAAAGAGTTGTGCAAGCCGGAGCAATATCGCGAAGCCACCAATGACGTGTTGTTGCTATTGCAAGGCAAAGACAAAGAGCTGGCCGAAGAACTGGAAGCGCGCATGCTCAAAGCGTCAGAGGAATTGCGGTTTGAACAGGCAGCCAAATACCGCGACTTGCTGAGAACGGTGCGCGCGCTGAGCGAGCATCAAAAGATGATGGCCAGCCTGGATCAGGACGTGGACATTTTTGGCTATTACCGCGAAGCTCATCAGTTGTCGTTGCACCTGTTCACCATGCGCGAAGGCCGTATCGTCGGGCGGCGCGAATTTTATTGGGAAGACGTGGCGGTCGAAAACTTCAACCCGGCGGAGTTTCTGGGCGCGGTGCTGGAACAGTATTACACCATCGGCAATTACGTTCCGCTCGAAATTCACGTGCCGGTGGATTGGGAAGGGCGCACCGTGCTGGAAGAGGTGCTCAGTGAAAAACGCGGTCGGCGTGTGCAGATTCTCGATCCGCAACGCGGTCGCAAACGCGAAATGATTGATCTGGTCGAAAAGAACGCCAAGCTCGGATTTGAGCAGCGCTTTCGCGTGATCAAGCCCGACTGGGCAAAAGTGCTGGCCGAATTGCAGGAAGTGCTGGGCGTGCCGACCTTGCCGCACCGCATCGAATCGTTCGACATCTCGCACATTCAAGGTTCTGACAATGTCGCCGGGATGGTCGTGTGCGAAGGCGGCGAGATGAAAAAGTCTGACTATCGCAAATTCATTATCAAATCGGTGGAAGGCGCAGACGATTTTGCTTCGATGCGCGAAGCCGTGGCGCGCCGTTATGCCCGCTTGCTCAAAGAAGAGAAGCAATTGCCCGATCTGATTTTCATTGACGGGGGCAAAGGGCAACTGTCGGCGGCTTCGGCGGCGTTGCACGAATTGGGGCTGGCGGATTTGCCGCTGGTCGGTATCGTCAAACCGCGCGGGCGGCACGAAGAGATCAGCCATCTGCTGGTCAAAGGTCGCGAAGATGAGCCGATCTTTCTCGAACTGACTTCGCCTGTGATGCGGTTGGTGCGGTTGATTCGCGACGAAACGCACCGCTTTGCCGTGTCGTATCACCGCAAACGGCGGGCGATGCGCGATTTCAACTCGGAACTGACTTCGATTCCGGGCGTCGGCGAAAAGCTCAAAGAGCGCTTGTTGCGCAACTTCGGCAGTTTGAAACGTGTGGCGGAAGCGTCGGTCGCGGAACTGAAGCCTTTTGTCGGGCAACAACAGGCAGAACGCATCGTCGAACACTTTCGCCAACTAACACAATCGGGCGAATAACGCCCGCCAGTTTGGCAGACGTTTTCGCCCGATTCATTGCACAATCCTCAGCGATTGCTAAACGCGCTTACTTTTTGCCTTTGGCTCTGCCGCAAGGTTGACTGACTGGCAGGCAATAGCAGGTTTGCGGCGTCTGGCTGATATCACAGCATTCGTGATACCCCGGCGAACAGCCGCCCGATTTCACGTCCACTTCCAGATTGTTGGTGACTTGCTTCACACCCGCCACGCCTTTAGTGACTTGTTCTGCTTGTTGTTTGTGTTCCGCGTGGTTGAGTTTGCCGCTGAGCGTGACCACGCCTGCTTCGCTTTTGGCCATGATGCCGCGATTTTTGAGCTGTTTGGTGCGGGCAATCGCTGCGTTGACTTTTTTGCTCAGCGCCTCATCCGCGGAAGGCGCTTGTTTGCCGCTCTTTTTCATCATTGCGGGCGCGTCTTTTTGTGCGCTCACCGAGGGGGACAGGCTGACGGTCAGCGCCAGACACAAGCTCAGCAAACCAGTAAACACGGATTTTTTCTGCAAGGGGGAAAACATGGGGAATCTCCTTTGTTTGGTTATTGGTTGAAGTCGTCACCGGACGGGAACACTCGTCTTGGCTATTTTTCTGCATGTTGGCTTGAAACACGCGCAAAATGACTTTCATCAGGTAAATCGAAAAATGGGCCGCATTTGCCTCAGACAATCCCAAAAAATCGTTATTTGAACCGATCTATCAGCAACAACTGGTTCCAGGTGGCTTGTCTGCCATAGTAAAGCTCGCGCCCGTTTGGAGCCCATTCCAGATTAGAGAGGTAGAGCCGCGGCTCAACGCTTGCGGTTACTTTTCTGGGTTTGCCGCCAGTGGTGGCGACCAACCACAGGTTATCGCGTTCGTTTTCCTGACTGGTAAAGGCAAGCCATTTTCCGTCGGGCGACAAAACAGTGCTAAATAGATTGGCTGGCGGCAACAGACAAATCGTGCGCGGTGCTTGGCCCGTCAGCGATAAGGCCAGCACTTGTACCGGCTGCGCGCTCACGGTGCGCATCTGATTTTCCGGGGTTAAAGCGATGAGTAACTCTTGACCGGATGTCGTCCAGCCCAGCAAACGCACAATGCCACCGGCTTGAAACAACGTTTGGGATTGCGTTGTTTGGGTGTCACTGACCTGCACGCTCCAATTCATCTTGCGCGCGTCTGTGGCCGTCGGGGCAGACGACACAACGGCGATGTGCTGGGCGTCTGGCGACCAGCGCGGGCCATAAAAATATTCGTGCGGCTGTGTCGTGCGCAGCAGGGTTACTTCGTTGGGGCTGGAAAGACTGGCGCTGCGCACTTGCAACTCGTTCTCGAGCAGGGCGACGTAAGCCAGGCGCTGACCATCCGCAGACCAGTCGTAATCTTGCGGCTGGTGGCGCAAATACGGCAGCAAAGAATAGCCGCTGGTAAAGACGGTTTTTTGGGTAACGCGTTTTTCCGTGCCATTGTTCAAATCGCGCACGAAGATGCTTTCAACCTCGTCTTTGAACAGCAAAAACGCCAGTTGCTTGCCATCTGGCGACCAGCGCAAGTTATAGCCTTGTTCAATCAATTGCGTGGGCTGCTCTTCGCCGGTTAGACGGCGCAACATCACCGTGCTGGTGCTGATATCTCCGCCTTGCACTTTTTTGATAGTTTGATACACAAGCGCCTTACCATCCGGCGAGATTTCGGGCCACAGCTCAAAGTTCAAATCCGAGGTCAATTGTTGTTCTTCGCCGTTGGCCAGATTGACGCGCCACAAATCGGATTCTTCGCGTGTGCCGCTGCACAGAACTTTGGCCCCGTCATTGCTGGCCGCAACGCCCAGTACGAGGTAGTTGCTTTCGCCAAAGGTCAATTGTTGTGGCGGTCGGCCATCCAGAAATGCTTCGCAGACCTGATGCATGCCGTTACGCACCGAACTGTAAATGATGCGTGTGCCGTCAGGGTGCCAGAACGGAGAACGGTCAGCGGCAGCATCATTGGTCAGCCGAACTGGGCCACTGCCATCCAGGTTTCGCACCCAGAGGTCCATTTGCCCGTCGGTTGTTGCAACATAGACCAGTCGTTTTTCGTCGCGTGAGAGCGCGAAATCCCTGCCTTGCTGGCGATCGACTTCGTCGCTGGTGACGGGCGTTGATTGCCCGGTTGCTACCGTGAACGCAAACAACTGCGAAGACAATTCGTAAAAGATCGTCGCGCCGTCCGCAGACCAGTGCCGCAATCTGGGTCTGGCGGTTCCCAGTTCTTTTATTAGCGAGGGGCTTCCGCCCAAGGCCGGAATGCGCCAAATTCCTGTTTGTTCGCCGCGTTTTGAGACAAAGGCCAGGTGTTGCCCATCCGGCGACCACAACGGCGAAGTGTTGTTCCATTCGTCTTTGGTGATCGGCAGTGGGTCTCCGTCCGAAGTCTGTTTGACCCAAATTTGCGAACGTCCATTGCGGATGGCGGAAAAAGCCAGCATTTGTCCATTGGGAGAAAGCGTGCAATTGAGCGAACCTTCACCCAATTCAATGCGCCAGTTGGTCAGCGGCGTGGCTTGCCACACGGTCGGTTGGGAACTGGTTGATGTGCCGCGCTGGGCATACCACCACCAAGTTCCCACGCCCAACAAGACAACCAACGCCGCCGCCAGCGCATAGCGTCCCCAAGGCAGACTCTTGGGGCGAAATTGTGTGGTTGTAAATGAGCGGCTGCGCTGTTCCAGCCGGGCCGATACTTCCAGGTCTTGTTTTAAGGCGCGTAAATCGGCAAGCAATTCGTGAGCAGTTTGGTAGCGGTTCTCTTTCTCTTTTTGCAGTGCGCGACTGACCAGTTGCTGCAATTCCGGTGGGACGCCGGACAATAGGGCAGGCTCACTTTTCAAAATGGCGGCCAGCGTGTCGCTGGAGGTCGGACCTTGAAAGGGGCGCTCTCCGCCAAGCATTTCGTACAACACGACGCCCAGGCTGAACAAGTCTGTGCGGGCATCCACCGGCCAACCGCGCGCCTGTTCGGGCGACAAATAACTGATGGTGCCGACGATGATGCCGGGTTGCGTTTCGCTGGGGGCGTGTGCCTGAGCGCTGGCATCAGACGGCGTAACAGGAGCGGCCACCAACTTGGCCAAGCCGAAATCCAGCACCTTTACATATCCATCAGGTCGCACCATGACGTTTTCCGGCTTGATGTCGCGATGCACGACGCCTGCTTCGTGCGCGGCGGCCAACGCGCCGCAGATTTGCGTGGCGAAATCCAGCGCCTGGGATAATTCCAGATGGCGTTCGCCCAGATATTCGCGCAGCGTTTTGCCGGCAACGAATTCCGTGGCGATGTAATGGGTTTGTTCGTGCTGACCGACGTCGTAAATGGTGACGATGTTCGGATGATTGAGCGCGGAAACAGTGCGGGCTTCGCGCGCAAACCGTCGTAGCCGGTCGGGCGTTTGAGCGAAATCCACGGGCAGAATTTTGAGCGCTGCCTGACGACCCAATCGTGTGTCTGTCGCCAGATAAACCTCGCCCATGCCGCCTTTGCCGAGCAATTGTTGCACGCGGTAATGCGCGATGGTTTGCCCGGCGTAGTTGATATTTAGTTCGCTTGGGAGTTGGTCTGACGTGGGAACGACAGGTTCATCAAGGAAATGCCCCGGTGTTTCATGGGCCGCCAACAGGGCCAACACCTGTGCGCGCAGTTC
>JAEUQO010000268.1 GCA_016789605.1 Acidobacteriota bacterium | reverse complement strand
GCTTCCGCTGAGTTTGCCGGGCGTGCCGGGCAAACCGACGGCGGGCGAAACGCCGGTCAGTATCTTGCCAGTGCATTGCGCGACGCCGGGCTAAAGCCTGTGCCAAACCCGGGGCAGAATGTCGCTGGTTTGTTGGAAGGCACGACGCGCAAAGGCGAGTTTGTCATTGTCAGCGCGCATTACGACGGTTTTGGCGGAGCGTTTGTCGGTGCAATGGACAACGCTGCGGGTGTTGCGGTGATGTTGGATGTCGCGCGATTGCTGGCAAAATCTCCGCCGCAACGCAGCGTGTTGTTTTTGGCTTTGGCGGGCGGAGAACAGGGCAACGCCGGTCTGAAAGCCTATGCCGAGCGTCCGCTCGTGCCGCTGGAAAAGACCGTCGCCGTGCTCAACTTCAGTGGCTTTGGCGGCGGTTTCGGCGATCGGTTGCATGAAACGTTGTATGCCATTGGCGCTGAAAACGTGCCTGCGTTGGCACAGGCCATCACCAAACACAAACGCAGCGAAGCTTACGTTGCCTTAATGGGTGATGACGTCACGCACTTTCTGGGCGGCGAACATTTCCACGTTCGGTTGAATCAACTTCCTGTCGTGACGTTCACCAACGGCGTGCATTACGCATATCACACCAAAGCCGACACCGTCAGCCGCATCAACTTTGCCGCCTTGCCCAAACACGGCGCAACACTGGCAAAAATCGTCGCCGAAATTGCCAACACTCCCGGCAACCTCGAACGCATTGCGCAACCTCAATATGACGCCGACGAAGCCGCCGAATGGAGCCGCTTGCTCACCGCCTTGCGCGAAAACGTGATTCAGACGCCGGCCAACAACGCAGGCCTGGCAAAACTTGATGACGCGCTGTTGGAGTTGAAACGTTTCAACGGCGTTCCCGTGCAGGACGCAAAAGCGCGCACCGCCGTCATTTTGCGCGCCGCCAGTCTGTGCTTTTACATCGCCAATCCTAACGGCGTCGAATTCAATTCCTTGCTTTCTGCCGCACGCAGCGCCGAACAAAGCGGCAATCGCGCGCAAGCCATTGCCGCGTATCAAAAGCTGCTCAAATTCATCGAAGACGAATACCGGCGCGATGATCAAACTGTGAATGACTTCCGCGCGAAGTTAATGCAGTTCCGAGAGCGGTAGCGACCGGGTCTCGACAGGACATTCATTTCACAAGCCCACCGGGTGGTCACCGCTTCCCGTGCCACAGCAGAGAGACAGCTTATGACCGCTGATGAATTGATCGCACTCGCCAACGACCCGCGCTTTATCAAAGGCATCCAGGAATACTGTGACGACTGGTGCAAACGCTGCGCATTCACAGAGCGCTGTTTTCGGTTTGCCCAAAAGCGGTTGCTGGCAGCGGAATCAGGTTTTGAGCCGACCGACAGCGAAGATGATGAAAAAACAGTGACGCGGGCAATGCAAACCGCATTCGAACTCGCCGCCGAAATGAGCGAACGCGGCGCGGTGGAGGATGACATTGCTCTCGCTTCGCCCGAAGGTCAGGCAGCAGCAGCGTGGGACGATGACCAGGAAAAGCGTTATGACACCGCGCGCGCACATCCGCTGACACAGGCGGCTGAAGAGTATGCGTTTGCCGCGTATGCATGGTTTGAGCAGAACGGCGCAGAGCTGGAAATGCGAATTCAGCGTGCGCAGCAAAGCGAAGAGCTTCACGCCGACCATTTGTCAGCCGAAAGCACACAAGATGCGATTGAGATCATCCGCTGGGATCAGTTCCGGCCAGTCTTTACACTGGTCGGTATTTTCGGTGGCGAAGACCGTGACGGACGGCTGGCAGACACTCGCAACGGCAAGGTCAAATCTATTTTGCTAGGACTGGACCGTTCGCTTTTGGCCTGGGGGCGCGTGCAGATGTTTTGGCCAGCGCAAGCGCACGAAATCATGCATCTGGCCGGACTATTGGCCGAATTGCGTTTGTGGCTGGAGCGCGCATTCCCCGCCGCGCGTGATTTCGTTCGCCCTGGATTTGACGACGCCTCGACCTTGTTGCCGTAAGCGCCGGGACAAAAACGGCGCTTGCCCTTGCCATCTACTAGGGGCGCTAGCAATACTTCGCGCGTCCGGTTCTTCATTTCATAGCAACCAACACAGCGAGGAAACCTTATGCAGACCTTCTGGCACTGTTCCCAGCGCCTGGGCTTGATCGCGCTTTGCGTCGCAGCCTGGCTGGGCATCACGACACTGACAACTTCACCCTCTTCACAAGCGCAACAAGCTCAGCCAGCAAACCCGCTCAGCGGATTGCGTTGGCGCAACATCGGCCCGTTTCGCGGCGGACGTTCCGTGGCGGTGGCCGGCGTTACGTCTCAACCCAATGTGTATTACTTCGGCAGCGTCGGTGGCGGCGTTTACAAAACCACGGACGGCGGCGACAACTGGACACCCGTCAGCGATGGCCAGCCCTTTGGCACCGGCACCGTCGGAGCCATTGCCGTCAGCGAATCCGATCCGAATGTCGTTTACGTTGGCATGGGCGAAGCCTGCATTCGCGGAAATTATTCGCACGGCGACGGCGTATATAAATCCACCGATGCGGGCAAAACCTGGAAGCGTGTCGGTCTGGAAGACACGCGCATCGTCGGCAAAATCAAGATTCATCCCAAAAATCCCGACATCGTGTATGTCGCGGCGCTCGGCCACGCGGCGGGCACAAACGACGACCGCGGCGTATTCAAATCCACCGATGGCGGCAAATCCTGGAAAAAAGTTTTATTCAAATCCAACAAAGCCGGAGCCGTGGATTTGAGCATGGATCCGAGCAATCCCAACGTGATTTACGCTTCGATCTGGGAAGCCAAACGCACGCCGTACAGCATGGAAAGCGGCGGCCCGGACAGCGGACTTTGGAAAACGACGGATGGCGGCGACAACTGGACAGACATTTCGCGCAATCAAGGTTTGCCGCGCGGCACGCTTGGCAAAATTGGCGTCGCCGTTTCGCCCGTCAACCCCGAGCGCGTTTACGCCTGCGTTGAAGCCGAAGACGGCGGCGTATTCAGCTCCAACGACGCGGGCCGCACCTGGACGAAAGTCAGCACCGACCGCAACCTGCGCCAGCGCGCCTGGTATTACACGCACATTTAC
>JAEUQO010000261.1 GCA_016789605.1 Acidobacteriota bacterium | reverse complement strand
TCACACCAGCAGAATGAACACGCTTGAGTTGGCCTGACAAATACCTGCACTAAACAGGAAAACGCTGATTTGGCGAACCTGCACGCAACGAAGCAAGGTTCGTCCGTCTGTCACATATTAGGAGAATCACCACCGTGAGATATTTACGAATACTGCTGATTGTAGGAGCGCTCATCGCGCTGGCGCTGTTTTCTGCCCAGGCGCAAGGCCGCCGTGGCGGAGGACAAGGCGGGCCGGGGGGACAAGGCGCATTTCAGGGCGGAGAAGGCGCGCCGGAACGTCCGTCTGATCCGATGTCTTCGCCGACGTTTGGCGGATTGCGGCTGCGTTCGATTGGCCCGGCAGTGGTCGGCGGACGCGTCATTGCCTTTGCCGTTGACCCGAACGAGCGCGGGAAGTTTTTCATTGCGGTCGCGTCTGGCGGCGTCTGGAAGACTGTGAATGCCGGAACCACCTGGACGCCTGTGTTCGACAATTACGGCGCATTTTCCATCGGCGCGGTTGCGCTCGATCAAAAAGACACCAATGTCGTTTGGGTCGGCACCGGCGAACGCAACAGTCAGCGCAGCGTCGGTTATGGCGACGGCGTATACAAATCCGAAGACGGCGGACGCACCTTTCGCAAAGTCGGCCTGGAAAAATCCGAACACATTGGCCGCATCGCCATTGATCCGCGCGACGGCAAAACAGTGTATGTCGCAGCGCAAGGGCCGCTTTGGTCTGCGGGCGGAGACCGTGGCCTATACAAAACCACCGATGGCGGCAAAACCTGGAAGGCCGTGCTGACCATCAGCGAAAACACCGGCGTGACGGATGTCGCGCTTGATCCGTCAAACCCTGACATCGTCTATGCCGCCAGTTGGCAACGTCGCCGCCACTTTCACACGTTGATCAACGGCGGCCCGGAAAGCGCCATTCATAAGTCTACCGATGGCGGTGCAACCTGGACGCGGTTGCGCGGCGGGTTGCCGTTTGGCGATTTGGGGCGCATCGGGCTTTCGATTTCTCCGGCGGACAACAATGTCGTTTACGCCACGGTCGAAGCCGCCGGGCAGGGCAGCGGTATTTTCCGCTCGAATGACAAAGGCGCGACCTGGGAACGCACGAGCCCCACCATCGCCCAAGGCATGTATTACGGTCAGATCGTCGCCGATCCCAAAAACGTGGATCGCGTGTATATCCCCAACGTCGTCTTTCAGGTGTCAGACGATGGTGGACGCACACAACGACCGCTCGGCGAACGGTTGAAACACGTGGACAATCACGCCATCTGGGTTGATCCGAACAACACCAATTACCTGCTGGTCGGTTGCGACGGCGGCGTGTATGAAAGCCACGACCGCGGCGCCAACTGGCATTTCAAAGCCAATTTGCCCATCGCACAGTTTTACGATGTGACGATTGATAACCAGATGCCGTTTTACAACGTGTATGGCGGCACACAGGACAACAATTCGCTGGGCGGCCCGGCCAAAAACCGCAGCCAGTCTGGCATCGTCAATGCCGATTGGTTTCAGACCAACGGCGGCGACGGATTTGTTTCGCGCGTTGATCCGGAAGACCCGAATACGATTTACGCCGAAAGCCAGAACGGCGGCCTGGTGCGATTCAACAAACTGACGGGCGAACGCGTGAGCATCGTACCGATTCCCGGCAAAGCCGAAGAGTCGCAGCGTTACAACTGGGATTCGCCGTTGATCATCAGTCCGCACAACAGCAAGCGGCTCTATTTCGGCGGGCATAAACTGTTCCGCAGCGACAATCGCGGCGACGATTGGAAAACGATCAGCGGCGATCTTTCGCGCGGTCTGGATCGCGACAAAATTCCGGTGATGGGCAAAATCTGGGGACCGGATGCCGTCGCCAAACATCAGTCCACGGCGCTCTATGGCAACGCTTCGGCGCTGTCTGAATCGCCCAAAAAAGAAGGCTTGATTTATGTTGGCACCGATGACGGGCTGATCAACATCACCGAAGACGGCGGCAAAACCTGGCGCAAAGTCGAAAAGGTACTGGACATTCCGGAAAACAGTTACGTGCATCGCGTGCTGGCTTCGCAACACGATGCCAACACGGTTTATGCGCTCTATAACAATCACCAGAACGGCGATTTTAAACCCTACCCGGTTAAAAGCACCGATGCCGGCAAAACCTGGACGTTGATCAACGGCAATTTGCCCGAACGCGGTTCGGTGTATGCCATTGCCGAAGACCACCTGAATCCGAATCTGCTTTTCCTCGGCACGGAGTTCGGTTTGTTTTTCACCGTGGACGGCGGCGCGAAATGGATTCAATTGCGCAGCGGATTGCCGACCATCGCCGTGCGCGATCTGGCCATTCATAAAGGCTTGAGTGATTTGGTGGTGGCAACGTTCGGACGCGGATTTTATGTGCTGGACGATTATTCGCCGTTGCGCGGTGTCAAACCCGAAGTGCTGGCGCAGGATGCGCAGCTTTTCCCTGTGAAAGATGCGCTGATGTATGTGCGTTCGTCGGTGAATCTGGCGGGCAGCCAGGGCGCGTCGTTTTTCACGGCGCAAAATCCGGCCTACGGCGCGACGATTACTTACTACCTGAAAGAGCCAATTCGCACCAAGCGGCAAATTCGCCAACAGGCCGAACGCGAAGCCGAACGCAAGAAAGAGGCGATCAAATATCCGACGCCGCAGGAATTGCGCGACGAAGCGGAAGAAGAACCGCCCGCGTTGCTTTTCACCATCAACGATGCTGAGGGCAAAGTCGTGCGCCGGTTGTCTGCTCCGGCAATGCCCGGCATGCAACGCATTTCGTGGGATTTCCGTTATGCGCCGCCTGTCGTGCAAGCCGCGCCGCAATTGCCGCCCGGCATTGATCTCGAAGCGCTTGGCGGTGGCGGCGGATTTGGCGGATTCGGTCCGCAGGGCGAATTGGCGATGCCCGGCAAATACACCGTGACGATGGCCAAACGCGTCGGCGGCGTGGTGACGCCGTTGCCCGGTTCGCAAACCTTCAACGTCGTTGCCGAAGGCACGGAGAAAATGACGGCGCAAGATCGCACGATTCTGGCCGAATTCCAGCAAAAGGCCATTCGGTTGCAACGCGCGGTGACGGCGGCGCTTGATGCCGCGACGACGGCCAAAACGAAAATCGGCTTGATGAAGCGGGCGGCTCAAGAAGCGCCCGGTTCGAATCAGGCGTTGCTGAACGACGTCAACGCGCTGGATGACAAGGCGGACGACATCCTGCAAGCGTTGCGCGGCGGTCGCGCCTTAAGCGATATTCCGCCGCCTTCGATCAACCAGCGCGTCAGCGCGATCATTCAGCGCATTCGCTTGACGGCGTTGCGTCCGACGCAAACGCAACAAGAGCAATACGCCATCGCAGCCGAAGAATTCAAAGCCGTGTTGGCCAGGCTGAAAACGCTGACCGATGTTGATCTCGCCAAACTGGACAAGACGTTGGAAACGGTCGGCGCTCCGTGGTCAGCCGGGCGCGTGCCGGTCTGGCAGGACAAATAACTGCTGATCACACCGCGCCGCGCGGTTTCGTTGGGTCGTCTGCTCGTGAAAACACGCCAGACGTGGCAACGAAATCGCGCGGCGCATTTGTTTTTTGGCCTGTCCGCGCTTTACTCCAACCTGACCCGCCTGCCCGTTTCCGTCACATACACCACATCAGATTTACCGCCGAAATTCGCGCCGACTTCGATCTTTCGCACGCGCTCGCCTTCGATGAAGATCGGCTTGAGTTGTGACACATTGCTGCCGGTCAGATCAATGCTCGCCGTGGCGTAAATCAGACTCTGCCCGGCTGGCAGAGTCAAACTGGCTGTCGCGGTTGAAGCCGCAACGGTGCCGGTCAGCGGCGTGCTTTGGACGCTGGCCGGGCTGCCGCTGGCGGGCGTCAGTCGAACTTCAATCGTCGTGCCGAGCGGGATATTGGCGGCTTGGAGCGCGACGGCAACCGGATTGGTTTGCGTCGTAGGCAGCGTGATGTCCGGCGTCGCGTGGAAAGTTCCCGAAGGCGAAGCAGGCGCGTTGACACCGCCAACCGAGTTGATGCGCAACGTGGGCACGTTGGCAAGCGTGACCAAACCCGGTTGCCCGAGGCTAAATTCTTTTTGGCTGTTATCTACAATGAGACCGTTGAAGTTGAACGCTTCGATGCGGACATACCCATAGCCACCAGAAAGGCAGCCTTCTCCTCCTTGTGCATCAAGGATTGCAGTCCCTGTAATTGTATTTGCGATAAGGCGGATTGCTCCCCCCGAACCAGCAGAACCACCACCACCTTCAAATCGCGCAAAACAATTGCCGCTTCCATTAAAACTACCGGCACCGCCTTTGGCACGTAGTGATCCTCCGGCACTGAAAGTTATAGTTCCAGAGCTTGCGATGACTATTGCGCCGCCGCCGCCGCCGCCGCTACCTCCTGAACTAGTCCCGCCACCACCGCCTGATCCGCCAATAAGGGGCAGTAATGTTTTCGTTCCATATCTGCTTCCACCTTGTCCCCCTCTCGCACAGCCATTGTCCGCAGTTCCACCTACTGCATAACCACCACCACCGCCCCTACAGCCAAAGCCATTAAAACCTTCCACTCCACCGATGCCACCGCCTGGTCCGTCTCCTGAAAGACCTGAGAAGAAGGATGGGAGATTCAATCCACCTCTGCCACCATCAAAACCACCCGGCCCACCAAGCCCACCACCGCCAAAGGGAAGCGAAGGCGCACTGCCACCACCTCCGCTGACATCAATCACCCCTGAAATCGTCACATTCCCGCTGGCCAGAATCGTAACTGGTGTATTTCGTGAGTTGCGTTTATAGGTAATGAGTACTCCCACCGGGATGTTGACCGTGGTGTAGTTGAACACGCCGCTTTCGGGCAGTTGAATCATCTGGCTCTGGGTGGGATTGAATGCGCCGTCCGCGCCGGTCGAGCCGCTGTTGAAGTTGCCTTGCGCGTAGGCGGTCAGCGCGGTCA
>JAEUQO010000221.1 GCA_016789605.1 Acidobacteriota bacterium | reverse complement strand
TGAATTTCACAGTAAACGCCCGCTTCGCGGACGCGTCGGGCAATCAATTGAGTGTATTGCGAGCCAAAATCTAAAATTGCGACATTCTCGAACTGGATAGACACCTAGGTGCTCCTTTTTCAAAGCGAATTTTATGGGAAGGTTTTGCGCGGGGAGTATACCGTGAGCGCATCGGCAGCCACAAATCCGGCTGCCGATGCGCTTCGCCAGGAAGGCGTTTTTCCGAGGAAAAGAAGGAATCAGTGCCCGTGTTGGATATTTTCAGTGATGTCTTTTTCCGCTGGCCGCTTGATACGGCTGCTGATCACGCCCCAGACTTTCAGCAGCGGGCCGTGCACCACATAGAGCGAAGACAGAACCAACAACACCCATTGGGAATAAAACCAGATGCCGGCCAGCAATAGCGAAAAGAGCGGCAAGGCAACAAAAGGTTTATTGCTCTTTGGGCCGACATTCTTAAAGCTGGTGTAGCGCAAGGTGCTGACCATCAAAATCGCGATCACCGCCATCAAGGCAAGCAAGGCAAAACTATACGTATGCAATTCTTCGGCAGGATAGGACGGCAACGGCGTAGGAGTGAAATGCACAATCGCGGCTAACACACCTGCGGCAGCAGGAATCGGCAAACCGACGAAGTACCGTTTGTCGAGTTTCGGCGAAATACCATCAGCGGTGATGTGCGGTGTGCGCGCCATCACGTTGAACCGGGCTAACCGCAAGGCTCCGCAAATCAGGAAAAAGAACGAAATCGCCCAGCCAATCCGATCAAGTCCTGGCGTAGAGCCATATCCCCAGGCATAGGCCAGCACAGCCGGGGCAATTCCGAAGGTCAAGACATCAGCAATACTATCCAATTCCACACCGAATTCGCTGGTCGCTTTGGTCATGCGCGCAATGCGTCCATCCAACCCATCCAATAGATATCCAAAGCCAATGGCCCGTGCGGCATTATCAAACAGATGCGCGGCTTGCGCGTGGTCATCCAGGACCTGATAACCTTTCAAGGAATTGATTACCGCATAGAAACCGCAAAGTATGTTGCCAACAGTAAATGCACTGGGAAGGAGGTAAATTCCGCGTTTGATTCCTCGCCGCGGAGGGTTTACAGGCGCGTCTTCATGGAGGTCGCTCATGATTCAGCCTTTCTGTCGAGGTTCGAGCATTACTTCAACAAATCCCCACTAAAGAAAACGGGAACACAATCTGTGTCCCCGCTTTCTGTTCAGACGAAATTTGTGTGTGGTCACGCAAAGCTTCAATGTGAAGTTGTCGCTTTATATTTTGTAGCGATCGCTTCCATCTGGTCTTTCAACAAGAGCTTCTTTTTCTTCAAGATAGTCTCTTCAAGTTGTTCTTCTTCGTTAGGATGATGAATACTGGCCAACTCGTGCAACCGCGCTTCGTACTGGCGATGCTCGGAGACGAGATTACGGTAAGCGTCATCATTATCAATCAGGAAGTCCTTCAAAGCTGCCTCAGTCACTGGAATGCTCATTGGCTTTGTCCTCCTTAACAGATGGTTGTTGCCGATTGATTGTTTGCTACATTTTTGTGATTGACTAGGCGCATAGTAATACAACCTGCACACGCCTTCAAGCAGCATTTTGGTGCCATTTCACAAGATCACACTGCAAAATCAACGCGTCGTCTGGCGGGTTTTGATAGTAGCGTTTTCGCCTGCCAACAGTGATAAATCCCACCCGCTCATACAACGAAACAGCCGCCAGATTTTGCGCGCGAACCTCAAGCACCCCGCTACAGGCTCCCAATGCTTGGGCCTGTTTCAAGGCTGCGTTGAGCAACGCATTGCCGATGCCGCGTCGCCGGGAAGTCATCGCAACAGCCACATTATCAATTTGCAGTTCGTCAACAACGATGTCGCCGGAAAATATCCCCAGAACTTGCCGCCCGTCAGAATCTTGCTGGACCGCGATCAGTAACAATGAGTTCGCTTGTTGCAATGCGTTCAGATAAGCGTCCGCACCGCGAGAGCTAAGACCGCAGGCGACTTCAAGCTGCACAACCGAGAGCACATCCTGCTCTGTCATCAGCACAATCTGGGGCACAATCTGGCAGTCAGGATTTTGGCCCATCCGTGCTCCATTTCAGTTCTGCATCTGAAGCCCGCAAATAATAAGGATGCAATTCGGCCTTGTGACCCGCAACCATTCGCTCTGCTGTCCGAAGTCCAATCGCTTCGGCCAGGTTCCAGTTCCTGGCGAGAATCTGCCAATCAGCGCCGCCCGGATTGCAGCGAGAACTCACCATCAACGAAAGCCCTGTCTCAGCCGCAAGTTGCCGAAACAGTGGCTCGTGACGGTGAACCTGATCTCCGACTATGAACATAGGCAACCGTGAAGCGGGCAAAGAGCTTATTGCTGGCGCTAAAATCTTGTCGGAAGCTCCTACTAAATCCTCACCTAATGTCTCAACGTGGATAGCCTGAAACTGTTGCAAAGCTTGAACTTCACTTATTTCATCAGCTTTCACCATTGCTTGATCTTCATCGCTTATATTGCCACCGCCTTCCGTTATCAGACGGATGCCAATATAAGACTCGTTTCGCCCGGCTTCGAGGATGATCAAAATCCGGCCCGCCATCCCGGAAGACAGCGCCCAGGCATCAAGGGCATTCACACCAAATGCAGGCTTGCCCGTGGTGTGAGCCAAACCTTTGATTGCCGATAAACCGACGCGCAAGCCCGTAAAGCTGCCGGGGCCGGTGACAGCGGCAAAGGCGTCTACTTCGTCTAACTGGCAGCCGCCAAGTCTTAACAGCATCGCAAGCTGATCAAAAAACGTCTTGGAGTGCGGTGCGTTGACACTACTTATTAATGATGCGAGCACCGAGGCGCCGCGAACCAACGCCAGACTGGCGCGCGGAGACGAGGTATCTACCGCCAAAACAAGTCTTTGGGCAGATGTGGCGACATCGGTGTCGAAGAATGACGCGTGTGTTGATTGCTCGTTTGACATCATTGGGGGGCGGATTATATTTTCCCAGCTTCCATTACAGCAAGACGCGTAATCATTTGAAAGGCTCGACCCCATGCAATCCGCTGACAAATCGTCGCAGCTCACACCGATGCTGCGGCAATATCACGAAATCAAAAAGCAACACCCTGGCTCCTTGCTCTTTTTTCGCATGGGCGATTTTTACGAGCTGTTTTTTGATGACGCGTTGTTGGGCGCACGCGAGATGGAAATCACGCTAACCGCGCGACACAAAGAACGCGGCGTTCCCATTCCGATGTGTGGAATTCCCTATCACGCGGCGACCGGATATATCGCCAAGCTGGTCAAAAAAGGGTTCCGCGTCGCAATCTGCGAACAAACCGAAGATCCAAAATCCACGACCAAACTCGTTCGCCGCGAAGTCGTGCGCGTCGTCACGCCCGGCACCGCACTCGAAAGCCAATTACTCGAAGCCAAACAAAACAGTTACCTTGCCGCTATTTGTGGGGTGGGCGAAGGCATGGGCTTGGCCTTGCTTGATCTCTCAACCGGCGAATTTCTGGCCACGCAATTTTCCGGGGAAGAAGCCTGGCTGCGCATTCAGGAACAACTGGAAATTTTCGCGCCGCGCGAGATTGTATTTCCCCATTCCTTAACGCCGCTATTACGTCGTCCGGCAAGTGCTCCGGTGCAAGCGCCCAAACCTGAAACCGCTGAATCAACCTCGGAAACCACAGACACAACCCAAGCTCCGGAAAACAACCCAGGCTCCATCGCCAACACGTTATCAGACGGAAGTATTGCCTTAACGCGAGAAACCGCGCTCACGCCGCTGGATGATTGGCTCTTTGGGTATGAATACGGCGATTCGTTGTTGCGCACGCAACTTGGCGTCACGTCGCTGGATGGCTTTGGCCTGACAGGTAAGCATTACGCCATCGCCGCCGCAGGCGCAGCCGTTCACTATATTAATGAAACGCAAAAAGCCCAGGCTTCGCACCTGACCGAAATTACCAGCTTCGAGCCGAGCGATTATCTGGTGCTCGATCCGACGACGGTCAACAACCTGGAACTCGTCACCGCAACCGATGGCATCGCCGCGCACAGCGTCGTCGGAATTCTGGACGAGACAATGACCGGCATGGGAGCGCGCTTGTTGCGGCAATGGTTGTTGCGTCCGCTGGTGCGGCTCGGCGAAATCGAAGCGCGGCTGGATGCGGTCGAAGAATTGAAGGCCTCTGCCATCAAACGCGACACCTTGCGGCGGCAACTGGAACCGATGGCCGACCTGGAACGGCTTTCCGGCAAAATCACGTTGGGCCGCGCCAACGCGCGCGACCTGATCGCTTTGCGCCAGTCCATCGAAGTCATTCCGCAATTGCGCAAGACGCTGGCAGATGCCCGCGCTTCCCTGCTTCAAGTGTTACATGAAAGTCTGGATGAACTTGAAGATTTGCGTTCGCTGATTGCCGAAGCCATTGCCGATGAACCGCCCGCCGCCGCCAACGAACCCGGCATGATCCGCGACGGATACAATCCGGAATTGGACGAGCTGCGCAATCTGGCGCACAGCGGCAAAAGCTACATCGCCGCCATCGAAGCCCGCGAACGTGGGCGCACCGGCATTGCCACGCTGAAGGTGAAGTTCAACAACGTCTTCGGCTACTTCATCGAAATCAGCAACTCAAATCGTGACAAAGTTCCCGCCGATTACGAACGCAAACAGACGCTGGTGAACGCCGAACGCTACACGACGCCGGAGTTGAAAGAATACGAAGCCAAAGTGCTCGGCGCGGAAGAGCGCATCATCGAACTCGAAGTCGAACTGTTCGCCGATGTGCGTCGCCGCCTGGCGCAAGACGTTCGCCGCATTCAAGGCGTGGCGCGCAGTGTCGCGGCGCTTGATGTGCTTGCTTCCCTGTCCGAAGTCGCCGCGCGTCGCAACTTCGTGCGCCCGCAATTGCACGAAGGCGATGAAATCGAAATCCGCGCCGGTCGCCATCCGGTGATCGAAACGCTGGGCGAACGTTTCGTGCCCAACGATCTCAGCCTCAACAACACCACCGACCGACTGTTGATCATCACCGGTCCGAACATGGGTGGTAAGAGCGTGTTTTTGAAACAGACAGCCTTGTTGGTGGTGCTGGCACAGATGGGAAGTTTCGTGCCGGCCAACTCAGCGCGCATTGCGCTCGTGGATCGCATCTTCACGCGCGTTGGCGCTTCAGACAATTTGGCGCGCGGACGTTCGACGTTCATGGTCGAGATGATCGAAACCTCGAACATTCTGAACACCGCGACGGCGCGCAGTCTGGTCTTGCTCGATGAAGTCGGACGCGGCACCGCGACCTTTGACGGATTGTCGTTGGCGTGGGCCATCGCCGAATACTTGCACGACAACGCGCGACATTCGGCCAAAACGATTTTCGCCACGCACTATCACGAAATGACCGAACTGGCGAAGATGCGGCCCGGCGTGCGCAACTATCAAGTCGCCGTGTCTGAAGCCAAAGGCGACATCGTATTTTTGCGCCGCGTTGTGCCCGGCGCAGCCAGCAAAAGCTATGGCATCGAAGTCGCCCGTCTGGCCGGATTGCCCCGCACCGTTGTCGAACGCGCACGCGAGATTCTGTCGAATCTGGAACAAAACGAACTGGACGTGACCGGCAAACCGAAATTCGCCCGGCATCTGAAAAAGCCTAGCAAACATTCCAATCAAATGTCGTTGTTGGATGGATTGGCGGAAGAAACGGAAGCGGAATAGGCAGGCAGACGCAAAAAGAAAATCCGAAGTGCGGTTCAGAGTTCACGCTTTAGCGTGATCCAGACAAAATAATAGGCGCTAACAGTCGTGGGATTGCCTGTTAGCGCCTGATAATTGCGGCTACCTTCCTCACCCTGGTAACCGCCTGACACCGTCAGTGGAGTTAACCACCTGGTATCTCGTTGCCCCACCTAGATGATTGCAACCACGGTGCCACAGAATCCCGAATCACAAAAAATCACCTAAACTCAACATTCCAAAGGCTTTCGGCTTCGCCACGTTTTCCCGTCAGAGTTCGTCAAACTCGCCTGCGAGCAGTTTTTACACGAACCAGCCAAAATTGCCGGGAAGATTTTTCACTTTCGGCCAGATTCCCCGCCGAATGCAGAAATTCGCAGGGAAATTTTGACCATATGCTATGCTGCGCGCGCAGTCGCCCTAACGTCTGTATTCAGCTTTCAGCATTTCAATATGTCAGGTCAAAGTGTCAGGCAATCGTTGCAAAGCTGAGGTTTGGATTGAGCAACGCCACGGTGTTTATCAGTTACAGCAAACACGATGTTGCGCTCAAAGATAAGGTGGTAAAGCATTTGGGCGTTTCTCAGCAGTTCACGCTCTGGGATGACAGCCGCATTGACGCGGGCGAAGATTGGTTGCAAGCCATTCTCGCCGCCATCGAATCCGGGCAAATCGTCATCTTGCTGGTGTCGGTCAATTCGCTGACGACCGATTTCATATTGCGTGAAGAAGTTCCGCGCCTGCTCGCCAAACGTGCAGCCGGAGCTTGGTTCTATCCGATCATCGTCGGTGATTGCGATTGGCAAGGCGTGGCGTGGTTGCAAAACCTGAATGTCCGCCCGGTCAAAGGCCGCGTGCTTGGCGAAGATGACACAGGCAAAATCACGCCGCACCAAATTGACAAAGACCTGGCGGCAATCGCCAAAGAAATCCGGCAGAAAACTGATCAACGCCCACTGGCAACAGAACCCGCCACAACCGATGCGCCAAACTCAATTCCCTATCGGCGCATTCCCACCTTGCCGCCGCCCAAACCGTTTGTCGGTCGCGTAGAAATGCTGGCCGAAATCGAAAGGCTGTTTCGCGCCGATGTGACTGGCGCTGAAGTCATCGGCTTGATCAGTTTGCGCGGTATGGGCGGCGTAGGCAAAACCGCGCTCGCCAGCGAAGCCGCCTATCGTTTCGGAGCGCTCTTTCCCGGCGGACGTTATTGGGTCGAATTGCGCGGCGGTGATGCGGCGGGAGCAATGCGCAATCTGCTGCGCGATTTGCAGGCGCTCGAGACGGTCGCGCCCGACAGCAAATTGCCAGACCTTTGTGTGGCGGTTCGCCACGCATTGGCCGGACAACGCGCGTTGATCATTCTGGACAACGCCGAAACCATCCTGTCAGCAGAGTTGCGTCACCTGACCGAACTCGGTGCGACGACTCTGGTCACCAGTCGCGTGGCGATTGATACGACCAGCGAAATTTCCGTGGACAAACTTTCACCCGCCGAAGCCCTCGATTTGCTGGCGCAACGCGGCGTCAACCTTGCAACCGAACGCGACGACGCCTTGCAATTGTGTGAGCGGTTGGGACGGTTGGCGCTCGCCCTCGAAATCACCGCCAAACGCATGGCGACCTATCGTCCACGGCAAAGCTGTGCCGCGGCGCTCGCCGAACTGAACCAAAGCCGTCATCTGGTCGAAGCCGTCAAACTGCCGCGCCGCAACAACCCCGAAGATAACGTGGCCGAAGCCTTCGCCTTGTCTTATCAGCCGCTTGACGAAGAGTTGAAGCTCGTCTTTCAGACGCTGGGAATTTGCGCGCAATCCGGCACACCACTTGAAGCCGTCACTCGCATCACCGAAATAGAAACGGTAGCGGCCCGCGAAGCCCTGCTTCGTCTGAATGAACTTTCGCTGGCTGAATTTGACGGCGCGCGCATCATCCTGCATCCGCTCTTGCACGATTACGCCGCGCTCCAGGCCGAACAAGAACCGACACGTTACGCCGGGATGATTGAACGCCACGCGCGCTATTTCGGTCTGGAAATTGGCGGAGAATATCAGCGCGGGGTGAATGAAGATGACGGCGAACAAAAGATGCGCGGGCTGCAAAACGCTGACCTGGAAATTGACAACGTTCGGCTGGCGCAAGAGCGCGCATTAAGCGAAGGCTTTACCAATGCTGAACTCGCTGTCGAATTGACCACAGATTTACGTCTATTCTGGCAATTGCGTAACATCCGCGAACTGCTTGACTGGTTAACACAGACAGCACTTCTGGCAGAAAAAACGGGGCAAAAAATGCTAAGAGCCAGACTGCTTCAGGCCATCGGCGACGTGCAATCCTTCCGCAAAGAGATGGATGCGGCGCTGGCGTCTTACGACTCCGCCCTCACGCTCTTCAAACAAGTCGGCTCGAACCTCGGACAGGCAAACGTGTTGTTAGCACTGGCCCAACTCAACGGCGATGCCGAACAATTTGAAGCGGCTATCCGGTTGTATGAGAGGATCGGGACCGGGTATAGCGTCGCGCGGGGCAAAGCGTTTTATGGCAGTTGGTTGCTGGACCAGGGAGAAAGAACTCAGGCGGTGCTTTTGTTACAAGAAGCGCGGGCGTATTGGCAGCAGATCGGCTTTTTCCCCGGGGTGGAGTTTGTTGACGAATTATTACAGCAGGCGAACAACGACATTCCGTTATCAGACTGAAGTCATTCAATGCACCTTGATGACAACGAAGGTCACGTCGTCGTCGGTGGGGCGGCCTTCGGCCCAGGCATCACCGGCCAGCACAAGCTGTTCGATGATTTGTTGCGGAGAGCGGGCGGCGGCTTCGCACAAACTGTCGCGCAATTGATCGTAGCCCAGCATTTCGCCGGCGGGGTTGAAGCGTTCGGGGTAACCGTCACTGAGCAGCACGACCACATCGTTGGCGGCGAGTGTGACCGCGACTTCGCGATAGGTGTAGCCGGTCAAACTGCCGAGCGGAATTCCCTTGATCGAAAGCTCTTCGATCTGGGCGGTCGCCGCGCGATAAATCAGGATGGGCGGCATCCCGGCAGAACCGACGACCATGCGATGTTCGCGCACTTTGACCATCGTCATCGCCATGAACAACGAACGCAGGTTCATCCGTTTCAACGCGCGTGACGAATGCTGAAAAATGTCTGGAATGTCGGGCGTCGCCGCCAGATGATTAAACAAACTCTTGGTCGCCGTGACCAATGTGCCTGCCTTCAATCCATGTCCGGTCGCGTCGCCGACGACGATGGTCAGCTCTCCCTGCTCTGACAAATGAAAGTCATAGTAATCGCCGCCGACTTCGGTGGCGGTTTTCATGTAGGCGGCGATTTCCAGATGCGGCAAGGTCGGCACCGTTTTCGGCAACATGGAAAGTTGCAGTTGCCGGGCTTCTTCGAGTTCTTTGGCGCGCTGTTCGTTTTCGGCTTCGAGTTCCTGACGACGGCGCGCGTCTGCGAGCATGCGTTCGAGCAAGTGCGCATTTTCAATCGCCAACGAAGCCGCGCCCGTCACCTGTTGCAACATCCGTTTGTCTTCGCCAGCAAACGGCAAGTCGCCCAACCGTTGGCCCAACGAAACCACGCCGAGCATTTCGCCTTTGCTGATCAACGGCAACAACAACGCCGCGCGAATTTCTGTCAGCGTGTGCGACTCTGCCGATTGCTCGAAGCCGTCTTGTTTGGCGGACAAAAGTTCAACGTCGAGCGGCTGACGATCTTCGGCGAGTTGGGTCAGCAACTCGCCTTGCGCCGACAAACGATAACTGCCCGCTTCGGTTTGCAAGGACAAGCCCGCCGGTTGATACACGCGCACATAGGCAGACTGAAAATCTCCGGCGTGCGCGTCGCGCAAAAACAACACGACGTTTTCGGTTTGCAGCGCCGTTTGTATCTTTTCTCCGACGAGCGTGAGCAGTTCGGGCAAACTCGCGGTCGAACGCAACTGCTCGGTCAGCTCAGACAAAATTTGTTGCGCGTCGTACGACTGCCGAAAGAATCGTCGTTCGATGATCGGCGCCAAAAATCGCTGACGCAATCCGTGAACGATGTTCCAAAGCGCGATGACGACGGCGGCGGTGACGATGTGCAACTTGAGCGAGGATTGCCAACCGCTGGTGAGTTTCTGCAACACGACGGTGGCCGCGATGATGGCGACGACGATTTCGAGCGCGATAGCTCCGCGCGCGACCAACAGGTAACGCGCGCTGCGCCGCAACAGAACGCCGACCGGAATGACCTGATGCTTCACGATGGCATAGGCAAACGACAGCGGCACCAGCGGCAACGTCAGGATCAAGGTTTTGTTCAGCCAGAAATAGGTCGTCGGGAATCTGCTTCTGATGCCGAGAAAGATCAGCCCCGGCATCAGGAAAAAATTCAGCAAGCCCATGCCGCTGCCTGCGGCGATGACGTGCAACTTGCGCCGCGCCAACGGATCTGCCGCGCGGTAATTGCTGACCAATGTCACCAGCGTGAAGACCATGTAAATGACCGCCGTCGCTTCGGCGGCGGTGATCAACCAGCGCGTGCGATACATCCATTGCGCAGCCGGAGCCAGAAAGTCGAAATAGCGCCAGAATTCTGTCAGCGTAAACCAGGGCGTGATGACCAAAAGGTAGGGCCAATAGAGCAGACGCTCCAGTTTGGGAAAGCGACGCAACAGCGGCGCGCGCGCGGGAAACACCAAAAAGAAATGCCACGCGACCGCGATAAAGATCGAAGCAAAGATGCGTCCGGGCGCGACGGCTTGCGCAAACCAGCGCGGCAAATCGGTGAGCGGTTCGGGTTCGACCGACGCCACGGTGCCCAGCATCAACGCCAACAACCAGGCATGTTTCTCAAACGGCTTCAGGCGAAAGACGACCAACCCCGTCACCAGAAACAACACGTTGATCCAAAATCGCGCGATGACTTCTGCCCAGTCAAACCACGGCGCGCGCACGGTGCGCAACAAAAGCTCTCGCACTTCGCCCGCGCGTCGCACGCGCAACTGATATTCCGCACCCGGTCGCGCGTTTGCCAACCGCGTGAAGGTTTCGCCCGCCTGACTCGCGGCGCTGCCGTTGACTGCCAGCAACTCATCGCCCACTTGCAACCAAGGCTGCATGTCGTCCGCCGACACTGCCGCAATCAGCAACCGACCGTTGACGGTTTGCGATTGCCAGCCGAGCCGACCACGCTGAGACATGTCATAGAGCTTTCCGTAAGTGGTGCCCATCACCGGCACCAGCAACAGGACAAACAACACGTAACCCAACGCGATTCGCGCACGCGACGACATCGAGATTCTGACTCCTTCCAATTGTGGGGATCAAACTCGGCAGTAAGTGACGCAATCAGGATTTGAGTTTCAAAACGACCAAGGTTATGTCGTCGTCTTGTGGGCGACCGTTGGCCCAGCGGTCACCGGCGTCAGCCAGACGCGCGATGATCTCACGCGGAGAGAATGCGGCAGATTCCGCCAACACCTGACGCACACGGTCATACTCAAACATCTCGAATTCCGAATTGAAGCGTTCGGGCAATCCGTCGCTCATCAACAACACGACATCGCCCAGCGCGAGCGAGACTTGCTCTTCACGATAGGGATAGCTGGCGATGCTGCCCAGCGGCATGGTCTTCATTAATATCTCTTCGACTTCACCAGACGCGGCGCGGCAAATAAACACAGGCGGCATGCCTGCCGACGAGATTTTCATCTCGCGGCTTTGCAGCTTGACCATCGTCAATCCCATAAACAGCGACCGCAGGTTCATCTGTTTCAAGACGCGCGACGATTGGTTGAAGACAGGCACCAGCTCGACTTCGCGCGCGAAACATTGAAACAGACTTTTCATGGCCGTGACCATGGTTCCGGCTTTCAACCCGTGGCCAGTTGCATCGCCGACAGCGACGGTCAGCGTTCCTTCGTCTGACAAATGGAAGTCGTAATAATCGCCGCCGACTTCGGTGGCGGTTTTCATGTAGGCAGCAATCTCTACGTTGGGTAGGTCAGGCAGGTTCTTGGGCAACATGGAAAGTTGCAGTTGGCGGGCTTCTTCCAATTCTTTGGCGCGCTGTTCATTTTCAGCTTCGAGTTCCTGGCGGCGACGCGCATCTTCTATCATGTGCGCAACCAAACGGGCGTTTTCCAACGCAAGAGTCGTCGGCCCGGCAACGCTCAACAGCAACCGTTTGTCTTCACGCGAATACGGCATATCGCCCAAACGAGGCCCCAACGAAATCATGCCCAATACGGTGTCTTTGCTCACCAACGGCAACAACAACACAGAGTGCACTTCGCGTAAAGCAGCCGCTTCAACCTGGAACACGTTATCAGACTGACGTAAGAGAAAAAGCGAGTCGCCTCTATCCTTATATATAGCGCGCGAGTTTGCATCGCTATCAGGAGGGACTTCTTTCTGATCTTGGTCAGTTTCTCCTTGAGTCGTATCTTCTATATATAGCGTTTCTTTGTCCGCGTTCCCTGCGACCTCAGCTTCCGCCATTCGCTCAGTTTCTCTATCGGCCTCAAGCAATGGCTCAACATTCACCGCTACCCCGTTATCAGACTGAAGTAACAAATCAGCGATACTTCCCGACAGTGTGCAGGCTCGCTTCACCGACAAAGGGCCAACTTGTCCGGGTTGGTAATCTGAAGAGAACGCACATTCGAAGTTTCCCGCTTCTGGAGACCGCAAAAAGATCGTGACGTTTTCTGAGGGCAAGGCGGAATGGATTTTGGTGGCGACTTGAGACAGCAGTTGCGGCAATTCGGTGGTCGTACGTAATTCGGTCGTCAGTTCGGCGACAATCTGTTGCGCGTCATACGCCTGGCGAAAAAAGTGCCGATCAATCACCGGAGCCAAGTAGCGTTTGTGAAAGCGCTGAAAGAAAAGCCAGGCAAGCACGCCAATCACTGCCGAGCAAACGCCGTTCACGACCGGATGCGGGCGCAAATGATTGAAAAGCGCCGTCAGCAAGATTGTGACAACAACACCCACAACCACGATTCCCAAAACGACAGAGCCACGCGACACCAGTACATAGCGGACGCCGCTGCGGATAATGAGGCTGACGGGAATGACTTGATGGCGAATGATCGCGTAAGAAAATGACAGCGGAATCAGCGGCAAAGTCACCGCCAAGGCTACGCCCAGATAATCAGCGAGCCAGGGGATCCGTTTTTCCGAATCGAACAACGCGGCCATGAAGATCAACAACAGATTCAGAAAGCCAAGTCCTGAGCCGGCCAACATGACGCGCAATCGGCGGCGCGCTTGTTCGTTCGCGGTCCAATAATTCGAAACCAGCGCAATCAGTCCCGTCACCAGATATCCGGCAATAACCAGATTGGCGATGACGCCAAGCCATTGCGGAAACTGCTGCAACCAGTTGTCTTTTTGCAGAAAGAACGCCAGCGACAGATAACCGACTACCGGCGTATAGCTGAGCAACAGCGGCAAATAGAGCCATTTTGACAACGACGGAAAGCGCCGCAACAGCGCGTGCGGCGTCGGAAACGCAAGAAAGAAGTGCAAAAACAGCGGAAAGAAAAATGCGCCCGCCAGTCGCGCCAATAACACCAATGCATAAACAACACGCGGCAAATTGGTGTTCGAGTTCTGAATCAATCCGGAAAACGCGCCCAGCATCAAGGCCAGCAGAACAGCTTGCCTGTCCGTAGGTTTGAGCAGGAAAACGATCCAGCCGATCAGCACGAAGAAAAAGTCGCTGAGCAAAATTGTCAGATCGGACAGGCGTTGCCACCAACGTTCGCCCACGGTGACCAGCACAAATTCCCGCACCTGTCCCGCGCGACGTATAACGACGGTGTAAGCAGTGCCGGACGGAACGCGGCTTTCGCTGCGGTTGAGCAAAGGGAATTTTTCTGCGGCGACGTTTTTGATGGCGATGACTTCATCACCAATTTGCAAACCGGCGACGGCTCCGCTTTCATCTACGCGAAAGATGACTGCCTGGCCGTTTTTGTCTGACGCTTCCCAACCGCGCTCGCTCCGATTTCTTCTTTCGAGCCAATCACCATAAACATTTGTCACCGCGTGAAACAGCATCAACGCGAAAAACAAACAACCACCCATTAGCCATAGTCTTTTGCTCATTGGATGTCTCTGGTTGTTTCGATTGCCAACGACTTCACTTTCAACACAACGAAAGTCACATCGTCATCTTGTGGCCGCGTTCCCGCCCAGGCATCCCCCACGGCGACCAGATGCTCAACGATTTCGCGCGGCGAACGCAGCACGACTTCAGACAACGCCGCGCGCGCGCGGTCGTAATCGAGCATTTCGCCTTCGTCATTGAAACGTTCGGGAAAGCCGTCGCTCATCAACACAATGACGTCGCCGACAGCCACCGTTCGCTCGTGTTCGCCGTATGGATAACCGGTGACGCTGCCCAGCGGCATGGCCTTGATCAGGATTTCTTCGATTTCGTCTTGCGCTGCCCGATAGATCAGCACGGGCGGCATGCCCGCCGACGAAATCGTCACCCGGTCGCTGCGCACTTTGATCATCGTCAATCCCATAAACAGAGAGCGCAAATTCATTTCCTTCAACACACGGGAGCTACGCGTAAACACCGAAGCGAGTTCCGGTTCGGGCGCAAAAGTGCGAAACAGGCTTTTCATCGCGGTAACAACCGTGCCCGCTTTCAATCCATGCCCAGTGGCGTCGCCGACAGCCACGGTCAACGTGCCGTCATCCGCCAAATGAAAGTCATAGTAATCGCCGCCGACTTCGGTGGCGGTTTTCATATACGCGGCGATTTCCAGACCAGGAAGCTGAGGCAGTTTTTTGGGCAACATCGAAAGCTGTAACTGGCGCGCTTCTTCCAGCTCTTTGGCGCGTTGTTCGTTTTCAGCTTCGATTTCCTGACGGCGGCGCGCTTCGGCCAACATACGGTCAATCAACCGGGCATTTTCCAACGCAAACGTCGTCGGGCCCGTCACACTCAACAGCAATCGTTTGTCTTCGCGCGAAAACGGCAAATCGCCCAAACGCGGCCCCAACGAAAGCACACCGAGCAATTCATCTTTTGCCAACAAGGGCAACAACAACGTGGTTTTCACTTCGCGCAAAGTCGCCAGTTCCGCGGCAGACCAACCAGCCTCACGCAACGCCTGCTCTTCCTCACTACCAGCGGCGGGCAAATCCACTTCAAGCGGTTCTGCCTGTTCAGCCCATTGTTGCAAGAACGCGGCGTAATGCGGCAAACGACAACTGCGCTGGCAATTCACAGCCTGGCCATTGACCGCGTTGTAATCGCAAGAATACGCGCTATGAAAGTCGCCCGTCGCATCGTCGCGCAAAAAGATGGTGACGTTCTCAGTTTGCAACGCGCTTTGGATGCGCGTGGCAACCAGTTCCAGCAACTGCGGCAAATCGGTCACTGTGCGCAACGCCTGCGTCAATTCCGCCATGATTTGCTGCGCATCGTATGACTGACGAAAGAACTGGCGATCAATCAGCGGGGCCAGATATTTATCGTGCAAGCGGCTGGAGACCTTCCAGGCCGCAATTCCAACGGCAGCCGAAACCGTGCCGATCACGATGCCCGACGGACGAATGCGGCTAAACACATACGTCAATACGACCAGCACGCTCATACTGACAGCAAGCAATTCCAGCAAGACGGCTCCGCGCGCAACCAGCAAATAGCGCACGCCACGACGAATGATCAGGCTGACCGGAATGACTTGATGGCGAATGATGGCATAAGCAAATGACAGCGGAATCAGCGGCAAGGTAAATTGCAAGGCAGGCCCGATCACGCTTCTGGCTTGGGGAAAGCGTTGCTGAAAGAAGGTTTCCCAAATAACCAGCGCCAGCAAATTCAACACGCCTGCGCCGCTGCCGGCAACGACCACATTCAGTTTTCGCCGCGCGTTCGTATCCGCGACACGATAGGTCAAAAACAGCGCCACCAATCCGCTGAGCAAATAGCTAACCGCAGCCAGCAGGGCTGCAACCCCGAACCAGCGAGAAGTAAAAATCCACGAGTTTTTGATGAACTGTACAAGCGGTTCATAAGCCTGGAAAATCGTGCGCAACCGCGTGGCGGCGAACCACGGCAGCAAAAAAAAGAAGGGCAAATACAGCCAGTATTCCAAACGCGGGTAGCGGCGCAACAACGGCGACCGTTCAGGAAAAATCAAAAAGAAATGTGTGAAGACCGGCAGGAAGACAATACCTGTCACTCGTGCCAGCGCCACCATGAGCAAAATCGGCAAGGACAAAGGCGGCAAATCGTTATTGAACAGCCCCGTAAACGCGCCGAGCATCAACGCCAACAGCCACGCCTGACGATCTGCGGATTTGAGCAAAAAAACGACCAGCCCCGTCAACAAAAACAACAGATGCACCAGCGTATCAATGAGCGGGTCTATCCATAGTGACAAAGGATATGGCGCCGTTTTCAGGTTGAAGGTGCGCAATTCTCCCTTTCGCCGCACCGTCATCACATATTCCGTCCCAGGCGGAACGCGCCGGTTAAAACGACGAATATCGGGATCGTCTTTCAACGTCACCCCGTTGATCGAAATGAATTCATCACCTGGCTGCAATAATCCCGCCGCAGGCCCGCGCGAGTCTACCGTCGCCAGTTCGGATCGGCCATCGGGCAACAGATTCGCCACCCAGCCATCCGAACTGCCGGTAAGCATCTGCCAGTTCAGCCTGATGGAATAACCGGCGACGGCTGCATGGCCAAACATCAAAGCGAAAAAGATTGTGCCAAACCACCAACGTTGCCGGACCGTCATGCTGCCTCCCTAAACAAACCGGCGCTTCACCGGAGCTGACTGCGCTTTTGCAGGCAAAAGCCCCACCGCTCTTTCCGGTCGCGCCGATCTGCCAACCGCGATAGAAATCCTGTATACGCTATATATTGCGAGGTGACGTGATTATGCGTAAGATAGCTGAGCTTTCAAGCCTACACTCATTCGTTCTATTTTTGTGGTCGTAATTTACTGGTCGTAATTTACTGGAGGACACTCAATCGTGCCAAACCCGTTTGCCTTGAACACGTCCCAACAGGACGATGTATCTGTCATCACCCTCGAAGGTTTTGTGGATGCTCATACCGCGCCGCAATTCGAAAACGCCATCCAGCAAGCGGTCGATGCCGGGCGTATTCGCATTGTCGTCAACTGCGAAAAGCTCAATTACATTTCATCAGCGGGACTGGGCGTGTTTATGAGCTTTATCGAAGAAGTGCGCGAACGTGGCGGCGACATCAAAATTTGCGGCCTGGTGCCAAAGGTCAAACACACGTTCGAGATTCTGGGCTTTCAAGACATCTTTGAAATGCTCGACGATCAACCGACAGCAGTGCGGAATTTCCAGGCGGCCTGAGGCTTGCCCCACAACCTTGCGTGCGTGCCGCATACGCGCTTGTTAGCAGGATGTCAGAAGGAAGATCACCATGGCTGCCTTCGAAAGAAAATTCACCCTACAAGTTCCCTCCTCGACAGAAAATCTCGCGCTCATCCGCGACTTTGTAACCAGCGTTGGACGCCATGCCAAATTGGCTGAAGACGACATCAATAAGCTGGAGCTGGCCGTAGATGAAGCCTGTGCCAACGTTATCGAACATGCCTATGGCCACGATGCCACCAAAGAAGTCATCGTGCGCGCCATTTATGATCCCGACGTCTTACGCGTTTCCGTCATAGACGAAGGACACGGTTTTGATCCCACCCAGGTCAAACAGGAAACCCTGCCGCAATTGATTCACGAACACGCGTCTGGCGGTTTGGGCTTGCGGCTGATCAAAAGCCTGATGGATGACGTGTCATATGAATTCACGCCTGGTCAGAAAAACGAATTGCATATGACCAAGAAAATCCGCAAGGAATAACAGTGCGCGGCCATTTGCCTGCACGCTGCTTGGTATCTCTGCAGTTCGGCCATTGTCTTTTGGCCAATTACCCTCTTCGACAGCGTGACTCGCGCGTCGAATCACCGTTTGCCAAACAAGAACGCTATGTCCACTTCGCTTGGCCCATCGCGACTCGAAGCCCTGCTTGAGTCCGCGCAATTGCTGCATTCTTCGTTGAATCTGGATGATCTGTTGCGCCATTTGCTGCGCTCGGTCATGGGGCGTCTGCTCATCACCAAAGGCGTGATCGCCGTCGCCGAACAAGGCCGTATGCGCTTGGCACTGGTGCGCGGCCTGCCCAAACTCCAGGTCGGAGAAATGTTCGACGAATCGGAGATACGAGCTAACGGAATTCACTTGTTGCTTCCCATCGGTGACGCCTCCGCGCCCGTGGGCATGCTGGGACTGGCCCATCCTCTAAATCGCACCATCGAGGAAGAAGAAATCGAATTCCTCAATGCCCTGCTCGGCATCGCCGCCAGCGGCATCGCCAATGCGCGCGCGCACGCCGAAACCCACGAACTGAATCAAGCGCTCGATCAAAAGGTGCAAGAGCTGAAAACGCTGCTTGATCTGGTGCGCGGGTTAACGTCAGCGCTGGAACCGGATGACGTTGCCCAATTGTTGATGTTGACGATTGCCGGACGATGGGCGGTGCGCAAATACGCATTGGTCGCCTGGAAACAAGGCCATCCGCCCGTCATGCGATTAAAAGGCATGGAGTTGGACAAGCTGGCGGATTACGAACGATTCAACCTGTGCCCTGATCAGATGGACGATCATATCCGCGTCAGCGATTTGCCGGAATCAAATTTCAAAACGCTGTTACGCGAAGAACAAGCGGAAGTCATTTTCCCCATCAAGGCGGGCGACGACACGACAGGCGGGTTGGTGGTGTTAGGGCCACGACCAGGCAATCTGTCCTACAGCGAATCGGATTTGGAATTTGGCGCGGGCTTGACTGCCCAAGCCGCCGTTGCGTTTGAAAACGCCTGGTTCGTACGCGAAACCCTGGAACGCAAAAAGATGGAGCAGGAATTGGCGCTGGCCGCCAACATTCAGCAAAACCTCTTCCCCGCTTCATTGCCAAAACTGTCGCATCTGGAATTGGCGGCGCGCAATCGCCCCGCGCGCAGTTGTGGCGGCGACTATTACGACGCACTGCCCGTTTCAGGACAAACGCACCTGATCTGCGTGGCGGACGTGTCTGGCAAGGGGCTGCCGGCGTCGCTCTTGATGAGCAACATGCAAGCGACGATGCGCGCCTTGCTCGGTCGCATTCCTTCGCTGACCGAGCTGGCGACGCTCACCAATTCGTTGCTGTATGCCACAACCCCTTCCAATAAATACGTGACTGCCATTCTGGTCGAAATAGACCCCGAAACGGGACAATGCCGTTACGTCAATGCCGGTCACACGGATTGTTTGCTGTTGCGCGCCAATGGCGAAGCCGAATGGTTGCGCGCCACCGGTACGCCGCTCGGTTTGATGGAGCCGGACATTGTCGCGCTGATGGCTCCTTACGAAGAGCGCAGCTTTCAATTACACCCGGGCGATTTGCTGGCGCTGTTTTCTGACGGCGTAACCGAAGCGCAGGACGAAGAAGAAAATGAATACGGCGAAGCGCGCGTGGCCGATTTCCTGCGCCCGTTGGCGAGCGAGCCTGCCGAGATGATCGTGGACAATGTCTTCACCGAAATTGATCGCTTTGCCGGTTCTGCGCCGCAATATGATGACATCACACTGTTTGTCATCAAGCGTGAACCTTGACGACCACGCCAATCTGAACGCGAGCGCTCCTGTGGCGGGCGCTCGCGGTTCTACTGCCTGGTAATCCCAACCGCTTCGTAGCCAAATCAGCAGTCAGATGCTAGACTGCGCGCGTCTTCTTTCCCCTCGCTCATTTTTCACAGTATGCCTCTCAAAGCTGGTACTCGTTTTGACCGATACGAGATTCTCTCGCCGCTCGGCGCGGGCGGAATGGGAGAAGTGTATCTGGCCCGCGATTCCAAATTGGATCGCAAACTCGCGCTCAAAATCCTGCCGCTTGTCTATACCAACGATCCCGAACGCGTGCGCCGATTTGAACAGGAAGCCCGCGCCGTCAGCGCGTTGAATCACCCCAACATCATCACCGTTTACGAAGTCGGTTGTTTTGAAGGCGCGCATTTCATCGCGACGGAATTCATCGAAGGCCAGACCTTGCGCAAACGATTGCGGCAAGGAGCAATGAGTCTGGTAGAAACGCTGGAAATCGCCACGCAAATCACGAGCGCGTTGCAAGCGGCGCACAGCGCGGGCATTTTGCACCGTGACATCAAGCCGGAAAACATCATGGTCCGGCCTGATGGGTACGTGAAGATGCTCGATTTCGGTCTGGCCAAATTGACTGAGCGGTATCACGCTTCCGGCGCAAACGAAAAAGACGGCAAAGCGACCAAGACCGTGATCGAGGTGGAAACCGATCCGGGTGTGGTATTGGGCACCACGACCTATATGTCCCCCGAACAGGCGCGCGCGCAAAAGGTAGATGCGCGGTCAGACCTGTTCAGTCTGGGCATCGTGCTCTATGAAATGATCGCCGGGGTTTCGCCTTTTCACGATCAGTCTTCGAGTGATGTCCTGGCCGCCATCCTACAACGCGAACCTGCGCCGCTCATCCATCGCTATTCCGAAGTCCCGCCAGAATTGGATTACGTCGTGCGCAAGACGCTGGCCAAAAGTGCCAACGATCGTTATCAATCTGCGGAAGAACTCGGAAAGAAGCTCAAGGCATTGCGCCAGAAGCTGCTGGCAGAAAGGCGTACCAATCAGCCTGCGAACATTGACCAACCAGTGCTGACCACAGCAGAGCGCGTAGACCTGGCCAATCGTGACACGTTGCTGGAACAGGCAGACCGCGAAACACTCCTGGAACCAAATGACCGGCTCACCGGTCAACTGACGCCTGCAACAGATACCAGCGCCGCCCATCTCTTAACACAAATTCGAAAATATCGCCGTCATAATGTGATGGCGTTGATAACCGTATCGGTTCTGGCAGTAGGACTCGGCCTGAGCCTGTATTTCTGGTGGCATGCGCGCAACACGGAAACAGTGTTTGGTCCCGTCAAATTCACGCGCCTGACGACGCCTGGTCGTGCTGCGGGCAGAGTCATGGATGCCGCGATTTCGCCTGACGGGAATTACGTTGCCTATGTCGCCGACGACGGTGAACGCCGCAGTTTGTGGATCAAACAAGTCACCGCAAATAACAATCCCTTGCAACTTGTCGCGCCAACCGAGTTGCGCTTTCGCGCGCCGACGTTTTCCCACGATGGTAATTATGTTTATTACGTCTTGCGCGGCGTTGGCGTCTCAGGTGATCTGTACCGCGTGCCGACCATTGGCGGTGCGCCGCGCAAACTGTTGGCAGGCGTCAGCAGCCCGGTTGCCCTTTCGCCCGATGACAGACAAGTTGCCTTTGTCCGCGAAATGCCTGACCGCAGCGCCAGCGCGTTACTGGTCGCCGAGTTATCTGCGCCCGGCGAAGTACCGCCCAGCAATCTGCCACCAGAACGAGAGTTGCGCCGTCGGCATCTCCCCGAAGCATACGCGGTTGATGGCCCATCCTGGTCACCTGATAGCAAAAGCATCGCGTGTGCGACAACCAGTTTTGCCGCTGGTGTTACGCAAAGCGTCGTGATCGTCAATGTCGCCGACGGACGCGAATCGGTGCTGACCACACAACAGTGGCCGAACATTGGCCGCGTCACCTGGATGCACGACGGCAAAGGCTTGCTGATGTCTGCGCGCGAACCAACGGAATTGAGTCGTCAGGTCTGGGTGATTTCCTATCCCAGCGGCAAAGTGCAACGGCTGACCAACGACTTGAACGATTATCGCGGTGTCACCGTGACAGCGGCAGGAGACAGTCTGTCATCCGTGCAAATCAATCAGGTCTCAAACTTGTGGGTCGTTCCCGCGCAAGCTGCCAGTCAGGCGCAACAAGTCACGTTTGGCGCCAGCAGCGATGATGGTGTGCAAGGGCTGATCTGGTCACCCGAAGGTCGCATCATTTTCACCTCAAACGCCAGCGGCAAACCCGACCTGTGGCGCGTGCAATCTGATGGCAGCCAGTTACAGCAACTAACCAGCGGCGCGGGCAACAACAGCTTCCCTTCGGTGTCGGCTGATGGCAGTTATATCGTCTTCAATTCCGATCGCAGCGGCGGCGTAGGCGTGTGGCGTATGGATAACAATGGCGGGAATCCGACGCAGTTGACCAATGGCCAGCTTGATTTAGACCCGCGCTGCTCTCCGCTCGAAGATGCGGTGGTGTTCTCGTCAATTCGTTCTGGCAAACGTACGTTATGGAAGGCGCCGCTGCTGGGAGGCTTGCCTGTGCCGCTGACAGAAAACCTGGCCGAGTTTCCTGTCATTTCGCCCGATGGCAAATGGCTGGCTTGCAGTTATCGCAACGAAAGCACGGGCGAGCCAAGCAAAATCGTCGTCTTGCCTGCGACCGGCGGGACACCGACACACACGTATTCGATTCCAACAACGCCCTGGCGTTTGGTGCGTTGGCTGCCAGATAGCAAAGGCCTGGTCTATGTCGAAACCAACAACGACATCTCCAATCTGTGGAGCCAGCCACTGGACCCAACTGCCGCACCGAAACAAATTACAGACTTCCGTTCGGGCCGCATTTTCGCTTTTGATTGGTCGCGAGATGGCAAGCAACTGGCCCTTGCCAGAGGTTTGGAAACACGCGAAATCGTGCTGATCAGCAATCTGAAATAACAAACGCACAAATGGACAAACGTCTTCTTCCTATCTTTATCGTCGTTTTCGTAGACATTCTCGGCTTCAGCATCGTGTTGCCATTGCTGCCGTATTACGCAGGCAATTTCAACGCGTCTGACCAGCTCATCGGATTGCTGATTGCGTCCTATTCGCTGTGCCAATTTATTGCCGCGCCGCTGCTGGGTAATCTGAGCGACAGTTACGGACGTCGCCCGGTGTTGTTGTATAGCCAGTTGGGTTCGCTCGCAGGCTTTTTGATTTTGGGTCTGGCGATTCATTTGCCGAACCCGCTCGCCTGGATGTTTCTGGGGCGAATGATTGATGGCTTTTCGGGCGGCAACCTGACCGTCGCCCAGGCGTACATCAGTGATGTCACGCAACCGGAAGTACGCGCCAAAACCTTCGGCATGATCATCGGCGGTTCGTTCGGACTCGGCTTTACGATTGGGCCGGGACTGGGGTCTGTCATCTCGTCGCGATTTGGCTATGACATCACGGCCTATGTCGCGGCGGCGTTTTCGCTGGGCAGCATTCTGGCAACGATCTTTTTGTTGCCAGAAACACAGCATCAGCGCGACGAATCGCGCCCCAAAGGTCTGGCGATGTATACGCGTGTGCTTGAGTACTTTTCGCTGCCCGAATTGCGTTCGTTGTTGCTGATTTTCTTTTTTATGTCGTTGCCGTTCACGATTTACACGACGATGTTTCCGCTCTTTGCCAAAAAGCAACTGAACTTCAGCGTGCAACAAGCGGGCAGCTTTCTTTCCATCGTCGGGTTGCTGGGCGTGTTTTGGCAAGCGGGCATGATCGGTGCGATCGTCAAACGGTTCGGCGAATTCAAAGCGCTGATGCTGGGTCTGATTGCCAGCGCGCTAGGGTTGTATTACGTCGCGCTGGTTGATTCCTGGTGGAAGCTGATCGTCGTTGCGCTGCTCTTTTCGTTTGGACACGGCGTTTCGCGCCCGCCCCTGACCAGCATCATTACCCAGGCTGCGCCGCCGAATCGGCGCGGCGGTGTGCTGGGCGCGGTCACTTCACTTGAAAGCATCTCACGCGTTCTCGGCCCATTGCTGGGCGGCTGGCTCATCGCGATGCATCCAAGCTGGTTAGGCTGGGTCGGCGGCACGCTCTATGTCATTGCCACGCTCATCGGCCTGTCCGTTAAATCGGCGCGACAAACATCCGTTCCGGCATAACAGATTCATCTCTCAATCACAAAGGATCACGACGTATGAAACCTCGTCTCGCGTTCGCTCTCATCTGCCTTGTGTTGCTCAGCAGCATTGCGCTGGGTCAAGCGCCAACAACGCCAGCTCCTGCCACGCAAACCAAAGACGCAGGCCCGGATATTTCTGGCGCGTGGACAGGCACGTGGGGCATTTACAGCCCCGCCCAAGGCACAACGCCGCCCAAAGACATCTGCAAAAAACTCGACGCCAAAGTCGAATTGAAAGACGGCGTCTGGCTGGCCAGCTTTGAGGGCGATTGCGGTCGCCCTTACAAATACGAGATCAAGATGGAAGGCCGTCAAATTGGCAAAGTCGTTATGTTCAAAGGCACCACCGATCTTGGCCCCAAAGATGGCGGCGTATTTGACTGGATTGGCCGCGCCAATGACAAAGAGTTCGTCGGCTTTTTCACCAGTGCGTTTTATACCGGCACGTTCAACCTTGCGCGCGTGAAATAAACAAACCCTGCCATACGATGTCAGACGAACAAGCGCAATTTCCCTTCACCGACACAACGACTGCGCTTGCTGGCGCATTGCTGGCCTGGTATGACCTGGCGGTGCTAGAGATGCCCTGGCGTGGCAGCCGTGATCCGTATCGCATCTGGCTGTCAGAAGTCATGCTGCAACAAACGCGCATCGCCGCAGCCGAACCATATTACACACGCTTTCTGGCGCGCTTTCCGTCACTTGCCGCCTTGGCCGCAGCACCGCTTGACGAGGTGCTGAAATGCTGGGAAGGCTTGGGCTATTACGCGCGCGCACGAAACCTGCATCGTTTGGCGCAAGTGCTGGTCGCGGAACACGACAGCGAATTCCCCACGTCCGCAGCAGAGTTACAACAATTGCCCGGCATTGGCCGTTATACCGCTGCGGCAATTGCCAGCATTGCGTTTGGCCAACCGGTCGCCGTCCTCGATGGCAACGTGATGCGCGTGCTGGCGCGCTTGACCGACTTGTCTGACGACATCAGCGAAACAGCCACACAAGCGAAATTGTGGCGTTGGGCCGAAGCGCTATTGCCGACTGAACGCCCTGGCGATTTCAATCAGGCCGTGATGGATTTGGGCCGCTTGGTTTGCGTGCCTCGTCGGCCACGTTGTCAGGAATGCCCTTGGCAAACGCATTGCCTTGCGCTTGCTCATCAAACCACCACGCAACGCCCGGTCAAAAAAGCCAAAGCGCCATTGCCACAGATGACAGCCGCCGTCGCCGTCATACGCGACCATCAGGGACGCTTGCTGCTGGTACGCCGCCCGCCCGAAGGCTTGCTCGGCGGTTTGTGGACTTTGCCCGGCGGTCAATGTAACGCGGAAGAAAGTTTGCCCGACTGTTTACGCCGCAGCGTCGCACATCAGCTTCAGATTGAGATCGAAGTCGGCGCACAAATGACCGTCGCGACGCAACAGTTCACGCACTTCCAGCTCACCCTGCGCGCGTTTAGCTGTCAGGTGGCGAGCGGCACACCGCAAACAGCCAACAGCGCCGATCTGGCGTGGGCGGCGTTGTCAGAACTGGATCGTTATAGTCTGGGCAAAGCGGATCGCGAGGTTGTGGCTTCGCTCAACCAATGGCAACCGCGCCTGTTTGAAGAGTTTGATTGACCTAAACCATTCCGAAATTACTGCTGCCTGGCACAGATCATATGCCTTCGCCACAGATTCCCATCATTGATATAACCGCGCTGGCGACATCAACCGCAGACCGACGCGCAGTCGCAGCGGCAATCGGTGCGGCCTGCCGTGAACACGGATTCTTTTACGTTGTCGGGCACGGCGTATCGGTAGAACTGCAAGAACGATTGGAACAACTCAGCCGGGAGTTTTTCGCACAAAGCCACGAAGCCAAAATGCAGATTCAGATGGCGCACGGCGGACGCGCCTGGCGTGGTTATTTTCCGGTCGGTGGTGAGCTGACCTCGGGGCAACCGGACTGGAAAGAAGGGCTTTATTTCGGCGCGGAGCTTGGCGCGCAGCATCCGCTGGTACAAGCAGGAGTGCCGCTGCACGGAAGCAATTTGTTTCCCGCACAGCCAGCGCAATTGCGCGCAACCGTGTTGGAATATCTCGCGGCGTTGACGACGCTGGGACACCGGTTGATGGCAGGCATCGCGCTCAGCCTCGGCTTGCCCGAAACCTACTTCGACGAGCGATACACGCACGATCCGCTGATCCTATTTCGCATCTTTAACTATCCGGGCCAAAACGACGCCGCGGGCTGGGGCGTTGGCGAACACACCGATTACGGATTGCTGACCATCCTCAAGCAGGATGACGCGGGCGGGTTGCAGGTCAAAGTACGCGGGCAATGGCTTGAAGCGCCCCC
>JAEUQO010000203.1 GCA_016789605.1 Acidobacteriota bacterium | reverse complement strand
TGATCGAGAATAAAAATGCCGCCGTTGTCGCTTTCAATGCCCGCATACGGCGGATTGCTGATGCTGCCCAGCATATTCAAACCAGCAGCATTGCCCGGCCCACCGTCGCCGCAATTGGAAACGCTGTAATCGCAAGCCGTGCCCGCCGTACCGGCAACGGTTGTCACCCCGCCGGTCACGCGTACGACCGCTTGCGAGTTGCCATTGGCAGCAAACACGTTGCCGCCCTGAATCGTCAATGCTGACGGATAAGGATTGGGCGCTTGCTGGCCAACCGTGAATTGGTAGACCAACGTGGCGGTGCCACCGCTGTCAACGCGAATCACGCGCGCGTGACCGGTATCGGCGATCAGCAGGTTGCCCGCGCCATCAATTTTGACTGCGCTCGGCTGCAAAAGCGGAACGTTCAACGCATTGCCGCCCGAAAATGAATCTTCCGGTTTGGTGGTCGCGCCACTACCCGCTGCCGTGGCGACAGTACCGCCACTGGAAATGCGATATACCTTGTTGATCCCGGCGGTGGCGTCGGCGACGAACAAATCGCCCGTGGAGCTATTAAACGCCAAACCACCCAGGCCGCTATTTGCGCCTGCGCCGTTGCCGAAATTACTGGCCAACGTGCCGATGTTGCCTGCGCCAATCGAAGCGCTGCCAATCGTCACCGGACTGTCAGAGACATTCAGCGCCCGCACCTGACCGTCAATGCGCGCCACGTAATAGAGCACGGTCCCCGCACTGTTTACGACCAGACCAGTCACCGTTCCCAGGTCGGTTGTCAGCCCGGAGATATTTTCTCCGATATCCTGGCCACCGCCGGCGACAGCACGAATTGTGCCCGCCGCAATCGTGCGCCCGGCAATCGTCACCGTCGAAGTGCTGGTATTGATGAATCGAATGTAGGTCGTGCCGCCAATGGTGTCTGCGACGTAAATGCCGCGTCCTTGTGGATCGCGCGCAATCGCCGCCGGAATCCCTAGCGGAGCCTGCCGCACGGGATTGCCTTCGCCCAAACCACCCGCAACGGTGTCAATCACCGTGCCGCCGGTTCCGACCGTAGTGGTCAGCGTCCAGGTATAAGTTCCCGCTGAGCTGTAGGTATGTGACGGATTTTGTTGCTGTGAACGAGTGGTGCCGTCACCAAAATTCCATTCAAAGCTCGGTTGCGTCGAACAACCGCTGGTGGTCGCAGTGGCGGCAAAATTGACTGCCGCGCCTGCCTGCCCCGTCCCCGGCACGGTGGCCGTACAATTCACAGAGCATTGTTCCGGCGCTGCCGGGTCTTGCCGCAAACCAGCGACGCCGGTTCTCGCCTTCAACGAAGCCGGTTTACCAGCCGTGACTGTCTGTGCGGAGCTCTTGCTGAACACTGCGCGGCGCGCAGCCAGACTCGCCCAATTCCAAGGCGACATAAGCGTTAGGACGCCGACGAAAAGAATGAGTGCGAGAAAGAGCGTGAAGAAACGGTATTTGGGTGCGTGTTGGGTTAGATGTGAGTGCATACTGCGTAGGCTCAAGCCCCTGAAAGCAAGCATAAATCAACAACTCCTTTGAAATTTCTGGGGCAGTACGAGTACCAAGCCGATCTTCCGCCGGTCAAAGTACAAGTCCGTAATGACAGTTCGTAGATAGGGAGATTCCTCTGTGTGTAGTCTTGTGTGAGTTGTCATGCGGGGAGTACGCCAGGATTTTTCGGGGACTTGGATATTTCAGATTATGGAGCCGACTGCCGGACTTGAACCGGCGACCTACTGATTACGAATCAGTCGCTCTACCAACTGAGCTAAGTCGGCGTATCCCGCGATCAGAACACCAGAAGCACTGAGGCATATAGGAGGAAGGCTTCCGGTAAACTCTGTAAAGATTGCGTGTTGTTGTTGCACGCTGTGGCGTCAAACCGACGGGCAATATACACAACGACTTTTGATTCGTCAAACCGTATTTCAGCCAATGCCCGTCTCTTGCGCGCTGATCAATCTCCGGCTGCCCGCAACGGTTCGGAAGGCTGTTCTTTGTACTGTAACTGATAGAGTTTGTAGTAGATGCCGCGCTGCGCAAGCAGTTGTTGATGACTTCCCTGCTCGCGAATTTCGCCTTTGTGCAGCACGATGATTTTGTCTACGCGCTGAATCGTCGAAAGCCGGTGCGCAATGATCAGCGAAGTGCGGTCGGCCATCACCCGTTCGATGGCTTGCTGGATCAACTGCTCGGTTTCCGTGTCAATGCTCGACGTCGCTTCGTCCAAAATCATTATGCGCGGATCAAATGCCAGCGCACGCGCAAACGAAATCAACTGCTTCTGCCCGACAGAAAACCCTGCGCCACGTTCGCGAACTTTGGTGTGATACTGTTCCGGCAACTTTTCGATAAACCCTGCCGCACGGACTTCGCGCGCCGCCCATTCGACGCGCGCATCGTCAATGGAATCTTTGCCCAACCGCACATTGCTGGCGATGTCACCCGAAAACAGAAAGACGTCCTGCAACACGACGGCGAAATTTTCGCGCAAGGTTTCGAGCGGCCACAGCCGAATGTCCACGCCATCCAACAGGATTTCGCCGCGTTGAATGTCATAAAACCGCATCAGCAAATTGGTGATCGTCGTTTTGCCGGAACCGGTTGCGCCGACAAACGCCACCGATTCGCCCGGTTCGACCGCAAAGGAAACATCCTTGAGCACCCAGTCTTCGTTTTTATAAGCGAACCAGACGTTGCGGAATTCGATGCGACCGACGGCACGGCCTCCGGTTGCGGGCAATTGCGGCGTGTCAGGCGAAGCGATTTTGTCCGGCGTATCCAGCAAACGAAACACGCGTTCGCTGGCCACCACCGCCGCTTGAAAGACGTTGTATTTGTCGCTGATGTCTTGAATCGGCTGCCACAGCCGCTGAGTGTACTGCAAAAAGGCAACCAGCGTACCGATGGTAATGGCGTTCTGAATAACCTGTCCGCCACCGTACCAAACAATCGCGGCAATGCCGACGGCGGAAATCAGATTCACCAGCGGATAAAAAACGGCGTAATAGAAAATCGTGTCGAGGTTGGCTTGTTTGTGCGCCGCGTTGATGTCCGAAAACTGTTGTAAGGCTTTTTCTTCGCGGTTGAAAAGCTGCACGACCGGTGCGCCTGAGATGTGTTCCTGAGTAAACGCATTCAGCCGCGCGATTTTGGTGCGCACCTGGCGAAAGCCTTCGCGCGCGCCATTGCGAAACCACATCGTCGCCAGCCACAACAGCGGCACCACCAACAGAGAAACAATCGCCAGCTTCCAGTTGAAATAAAACATCATGCCGAGCGCTCCGGCGATCAACACAAAATCGCCGAGCACTTCGACCAGACCGGCGGTAAACAATTCGTTGAGCGAATCCACGTCACTGGTTAAACGCGTGATCAATCGTCCCACCGGGTTGTTGTCGTAAAAAGAAACTTCGATGCTTTGCAGCTTGCCGAAAATCTGCGCGCGCAAATCGTACATCACACGCTGACCGATGGTATTCAGCAACACATCCTGAAAATATCCCACCGCCAGCGTCACCGACAGCGCTCCCAGATAGGCCAACGCCAGCCAAAACACGCCGTCAAACGCCGAATTAAGCGCCAGCGCGCCTTGCGCCGCCGGAGCGACATAATCGTCAATTGCCCATTTGGTCAGCAGCGGTCCTAACTGCCGCACCAGATTCAGCAAGATGGTCAAGCTGAGCGCGATGACGACCAGTCGCCGGTAAGGCGCCAGATACTTAATCAACCGGCGCGCCGCTTTGGCGTCGTATAACTTCCCTAGTTGTTCTTCTTCGTGATGATCAGCCATCTCAAACAGCGTTCCTTCTCTGCTTCTTGCTTAGCTTGCGGCCAGCTCTTCTTCCAACAATTGCCGTTCGTACAGATCGGCGTATTGTCCGCCCAATTGCATCAACGTTTCGTGTGTACCGCGTTCGACGATGCGGCCGTGATCGAGCACACAGATCACATCGGCATCTTTCACCGTCGAAATGCGGTGCGCCACGATCAGCGAAGTCCGTCCGCGCATCACGTCGCGCAACCGCGTCAGGATTTTCTCTTCGGTATAGGTATCAACCGCCGAAAGCGAATCGTCCAGAATCAGAATCTTCGGTTGGCGAATGACCGCGCGCGCAATCGCCGTGCGTTGTTTCTGTCCGCCAGAAAGCGTGATGCCGCGTTCGCCCAAAATCGTGTCATAGCGTTTGGGAAATTCGTTCACGTCATCGGCCAGCCCCGCCAGGTCTGCGGCGCGTTCAATGTGTTCCGCGTTTGCGGACGGTGCGCCCCAGGCGATGTTTTCGGCCAGCCGTTCGCTGAACAAAAACGTCTCTTGCGGCACATAACCGATGTTGGCGCGCAAAACCTGCAACGGAATCCGGCGAATCGGATGATCATCTATCAACACCATGTCCGGCGCAGCATCCAGCAAGCGCGGCACCATGTTCATCAGGGTAGATTTGCCCGCCCCGGTGCGCCCGATAAAAGCCACCGTCTGCCCCGGCTCGATCACCAGATTGATGTCTTGCAACACGGGCGGCCCGTCGGCATAGCGATAGGTCAGGTTGCGAAATTCGATCTTGCCTTTGATTTCCGTCAGCGCGTGGTCGGCTTCGGAGCCGTCGGCGATGCTGGGCGCAGTCGCCATAATTTCGTGCATGCGTTTCAAACTGGCTGTGCCCCGCTGAATCAAATTGGTCACATAGCCCATTGCGATCAACGGCCAGATCAATTGTTCCAGGTAAAGATTGAACGCCGCGAATTCGCCCAGGCTCATATGCCCTTGCGCCGTTTCGCGCCCCCCAACCAGCAAAATCGCCACGAATCCCAAGCCGATAAAAAACTGCATCAGCGGGCGAAAGACTGCCGACAGCCGCACCAAATCCAGATTGCGCTCAACGTATTCATCATTCAAACGCGCGAATGCGCGCCGTTCGGAACGCTCCTGGGCAAACGCGCGCACCACGCGCACGCCGGTCAGATTCTCTTGCGCGCGCGCCGTGATTTCCGAAAAGAACTCCTGAATCTTTTCAAAGCGCACGTGAATCTGATGTCCGAAATATTTGACGGTCAGCGTCACCAGCGGCATCGTCAGCAACAGAATCACGGTCAGTTTGACGCTGATGCGAAACATGATCGGCAGGATGATCAAGACGCGAAACAGCGTTTGTTCGCTGTACATGATCGCGGGGCCGACGATTTGCCGCACCGCGCCCAGGTCGTTGGTGGCGCGCGCCATCAAATCGCCGGTGCGTTGATGCTGAAAAAATTCGAGCGGCAGGTGTTGCAGATGGCCGTAAAAATCCTGCCGCAGGTCATATTCGATATAACGAGACATGTTGATCAGCGTGCGGCGTTGGAAATAGAGGAACACGCCGCCGATCACACTGGCGCCGATGATGATCAGCACCGACCAGGTGAGTTTTTGATAGGTCACATTGCCGGCTTTGAGGTCGTCAATGGCGTGGCCTACATAACGCGGCAACACCACGCCAAACGCCACCGACGCCAGGACGAACAAGCTGCCCGAAAGCAACTGCCAGCGATATTTGTTGAGATAAAAAAAGAGCCACGCACGGCCCGATGAAAATCTAACTTGCTTGCTCAAGGTGAAATCTCAGTTTGCTTTCAGGGAACGTGCCACCAAACCAATGCCTGCCGCCAACAGGCCGAGCATAATCATTGTGTTGGTCAGGCTGGTGGGAGTGAAATAAATCTGCAGGTTGGCAATGATGCCGACCAGGATGATGACGACGCCGGCAAAGGTCAGCAACCAGGCCAAGCTCGACCGGCCATCAAAAAATAGCCAGCCAATGCCCAGCAACAACGGGATCAGCGACAACCCAAACGCGTTGTAGCCCCACAATTGCCAGTACCCGCTGGTGACGGTGACTCGGTCAATGAATAGATATCCGCCCGCAATCACCATGCCCAATCCCAACACAAACTGACCGACTCCGCCGGGCGTGCCACCTGCGCCACGCATTTCGTCATTGTTTTGCATTCGACCTGGCCTCAATGGTTAATAGCCGCCTGTAATTCAGACTGCCAATCGTTTTTTGTGTTTGCTTTGTGTTGGAAGCTGATACGCAACGGCAGGCATTGTACTGTGCCGTCTTGGCTTGTCTCAAGCCGGGGGATTTTCTGGCGGCGTCGGCTTGCTTGCCAACGCCGCCAAGCGAGGGCTGATTCGCGATCAAAACGGTTATTTCACAGTGCGCAATTTCTTGGCGGCGCGTTCGACATCTTCGAGCAACCGCACGGTGTTCCCGCCCAGAATTTTGCGCACGTCCTGTTCTTTGTACCCTTTGCGCAACAGCGCTTCGGTGATTTGCGGCAACTTCGTGCAATCTTCCATGCCGACCGGCATCGAACCGCCATCAAAGTCCGACCCCAGGCCGACATGATCCGCGCCGACCAGTTTCACCGCGTGGTCAATGTGTTCGACGATGCGTTCCCAACTGGCTTTGGGCGGCGCGCCAAATTGCGCCGCCAACTCTTCGCGAATTTTCGGCAGCACGGTTTCGCGCGGCTCGTTTTGGTATTTTTGCAGCAATTCGCGGCGGGCAGCTTGCGTCTTCTGCGTGTATTCAAACAACTGCGGATCAATGAAACTGTCGAGATAATTGATCTGAATCACACCGCCTTTGGCCGCCAACGCTTTGATCATTTCGTCGGTCATGTTGCGCGGATGCCCCGAAATCGCCCGGCAAGATGAATGCGAAGCAATCATCGGCGCGTTGCTGACCGCGAGCGCATCCCAAAACGTTTTGTCTGATACGTGCGAAATATCCACCAGCATCCCCAACCGATTTAGTTCGCGCACGACATCCTTGCCAAAATCGGTCAAGCCATTGTGTTTGGGTTGATCGCCGGACGAATCCGCCCAATCCGTGTTCACCGAATGCGTCAGCGTCAAATAGCGCACGCCCAGTTCGGCATACATGCGCAACAACGGCAAACTGTTGTTGATCATGTGACCGCCTTCCATGCCCATCAGCCCGGCGATCTTGCCTTGCTTATGCGCTTTGCGAATGTCTGCCGCCGTGCGGCACAACAGCACCTGATCGGGCATGTCTTCGGCCAGTTTGTGCACTGCGGCAATGCGTTGCAACGAATCGTTGACGGCTTTGGGCCCGGTCACGGTTCCTGACATGTAAATCGAAAAGAACAGGCCATTCAGCCCGCCTTCTTTCATACGCGGCAAGTCAATGTGTCCGGTCGTGTGACGTTCTGCGAATTTCCAGTCGGTTTGCAACTTCGGCGTAACGTCAATATGCGTATCGAGCACGAGTGAAGAAAAATGCAGCTTTTTGGCACGCTCTGCCACTTTGTCGGTCTTTTGCGCCGTCGTCTGTGCCATCGTCGTCCCAAGACACACGACGGCCCAAACGAACGTGAAAAGCAGGGCAAAAACTCTTTTCATTATCGGTCTCCCAAGTGATTGCAGAATGGTATTGGTTCTGGTGAAAACCAGCGTCGCGCTGCATTTCACTCGAATGCGCGCCGCATGGCAAGCCAGCCCCCCAGGAGACAACCGCAAACCGACAAATTTGAAGTGATATCTTAATCAATGGTGATTGGCGAATCCGCGAATGCGATTCGGAAAGGCTCAATCCCACGGCCAGCCCCACGTGGAGCGATGTCGCGTATACAACCTGACAGAATGATCGTCTCCGCCAGAAAGCAACTGTTGGCCGTTCGGCGAAAAATCTACCGCATTGACCGGTGCGGTATGCAATCCGATACGAGTGACCAACTGGCGGCTGGCGACATTCCACAATGCGATAACTTTGTCGCTGCCTGCCGAAACCACTTGCAGGCCATCAGGGGAGAACGCAACGGATTTAACCCGCCCGTCGTGTCTGCCTAGTAACCCAAGCTCGCGCAACGGGGCGACCTGCCACAAGCGCACGCCAAATTCGTTTTCGCCGGTCACCAATTGTTGCCCATCAGGCGAAAACGCTACGCTTGTCAATTGCAAATGCACCACGTCCAACTGAGTAAGCAATCGCCACTGAATCGCATCCCACAAGAGAATTTTTCCGTAATTGGAAACCACACCAGCCAACAATCGCCCATCTCTAGAAAAAGACAAAGCCGAAAGGAAACCATGTGTGGACAAGATTGCCGTAAAATCAGCAATCTTCTGCCCACCTCTGGTTTCGTATACGCCGTGCCCCGTTGCGATCAAATATCCATCCGGCGAAAACCCCAGACAGATATTGGTGCCCGCTTCTTGGTAGGTAGGCGTAATAGAGAAGAGCTGATTCCAATGCGTAGTCCCCCAAACAATAATTCTCCCGTTATGTCCCGCCGAGGCCAGCAACTTCCCGTCAGGCGAAAAGGTCGCCGCCGCGACCGCAGCCTGATGACCGAGCAGCACTGCTTCCTTACGGTTTGCCACCGCATCCCAAATCACCACTGAATGATCGCTGCCCGCAGACGCAAAGCGTTTTCCGTCGTCAGCCCAAGCCACTGTTTGTACAGAATCACTGTGTTCATTGAAATTGGCGACCAGCTCATGTGTGTCCACCTCGTCAGGCTTACTGACATCCCACAACAACAAGGCTCCATCGTCGTGAGCAGAAACCAGCCAGTTACCGTCAGGAGAAAAGGTCAGGTTTTTGACCTGCGTCGAATGCTTCAATCGCGCTAATTTCCTTTGAGCGCGAACATCCCACAACGCAATGTCTCCTGAACCGGAAGCTGCCAACCGACCATCGCAGGAGATGGCCAGCGGATCACCAATGTAATAATCAGCATTGCGCTGGCCTAGAACCTGACGACGTTTCAGGTCTATGAAAAAGATCGCGTGCTGCCTATTGATGGTGACCAGCCGATTGCTTTGGGCGGAAAGCGCCATTTCTTCACCGCTCCAGGCCGGGTCTAAAACGCCTGTCACTTCACGTCCGGTATCCAGGTCCCAAACCTGTTGCGTCGAAGAAGACAATAACCAGCCGTTGGCGAAAAAACTCAGTTTGCCTCGTGTGAAGGTCAAAGGAAGCTCAATTTTCTTTTGCCAGGCGGCCGTGTCCCAAACGATGGTCCGTCCAGGTTGGCCACCGGAAGTAGAAGCCAGCATCCGTCCGTCAGGCGAAAAGACAACGCTAACCACCGCCCATTGATGCTCACGCAGTTCAATCACTTTTTCCAAGCGCGTGGTGTCCCAAACAATGATGTTGTGGTCATCGCCGCTGGTGGCGAATCTCAGGCCGTCGGGCGAAAACGCAATTGATGTGACCCAGGCTGTGTGCGCCTTGAGCGTGCCCAATTTTTGGCGGCTAGGAAACTCCCAAACAATAACCTGGCCCTCCTCGTCACCTGAAACCAGTCTATTGCCATTGGGAGAAAATGTGGCGCAACGGACTGGAGCCATGTGACCGCCGCGCATCACTTGTTCCGCCCAGGTTTCGGTAACAGATAACCAGGCGGCAATCAGCATCGTCACCAACACAAATGGCAATACGACTCTGCCATTTTTCGCCAAGCCGCTAACCAGGCTTTGGCGAATCAGCGCTCGTTCTGGCTGACCTCGCTTCAAACTGGCGAAGCGCAAAATTCCAAGCAACGCGCCGAGCGGAATGCGCGTGTGCGGATCGGTTTCGTGAAACACGACATATTGCGTTAACAGCTGGTCGGCATTCTGTTCGCGCAACTGGCGCGTTTCCCGTTTTTCGCCGCTAAGCCGGATCAGCGATTTCAGGTGTTCGATGTCGGTTTGCATCTCGGCAACGCTGGTATAACGATCTTCGCGGCGTTTGCGAATGGCGTGGGCGATCAGCCGGTCGAGCGCCGCTGGAATGTCAGCCTTCAAGGTGGAAACCGGCGGAATCTCTTCGTCGCTTTTCAACGCGGCAAGGATTTCTTCATCGCTTTTGCCATCGTAAGGATGCTGACCGGCGATCATCTCGTACAATACAATGCCGAACGAAAAAATGTCCGTGCGCCCATCCAAATCTTCGCCACGCACCTGTTCAGGCGACATATATCTAGGCGTGCCCACCAGTGTGCCCGGAACCGTGAACGTCGACGGCGGGACAGAGGGACGGCGGAATGGAGCGATAGCACGCGATCCCTCAATCTCTCCCTCCTTCAATCTCTCTGCCCCTCCATCTCCCCATCCCAATTTGGCGATGCCAAAATCCAGCACCTTCACGTGGCGAACCTTGCCCGGCACTTTGCTGTCGTGATCCAGCACCATGATGTTTTCGGGTTTGATGTCGCGGTGGATGATGTTGACCGAATGCGCGGCGTTAAGCGCGCTGGCCACTTGCGCGGCGATCAAGACGGATTCGCGCCACCCCAAGCGCCTGGCGTTCAGCAATGCGCGCAGCGTTTTCCCCTTGATCAATTCCGTGACGATGAAGTTCAGTTCGCCCTGCTCTCCCGCCACCATTCCCACATCGTGAATGGTCACAATGTTGGAATGGTTGAGCCGCGAGACTGCGTACGCTTCCCTTTCAAAACGAAGCACGCGTTTCGGATCGGCAGAAAACTCCGGCGGCAACACCTTGATCGCGACGTCTCGTTTGAGCCGTGTATCCTCTGCACGCCAGACTTCCCCCATTCCGCCCACGCCAATTCGCTCTTTGATCAGGTATTGGTTGATGCGCTGCCCTTCGGAAATGGCGTTCAACGGTTTGCCAAAGGCTTCAGGCAAATAGGCAATGGCCGGCCGTTCCAGTTTCCAGGCTAGCGTCTGTTGCTTGAGCAACAATTCGACTTCGCGGCGCAGCTCGCCATCACCGGCACAGACCTCTGTCAAAAAAGCGTCTTGCGCTTCAGCCTCAAGCCGCAACACGGCCTCTAAGATGCGATCAATCTGCTCAAATCGTTCCTGTTCCATGGCCGCTCTCCTCACCATTCAATTGGCGAAATAGCCACCGCTGTGCGCGATCCCAGTCGCTTTTCACGGTGTCACTAGACACATTCAGAACGAAAGCGACTTCTTCAATGGTCAACCCGCCAAAAAAGCGCAGCAGGACCACTTGATATTGACGCAGCGAGTAGTGCTTCAGCCAGGTTAGCGCCTCGTCGAGCGCAACCAAGTCCAGGTCGAGTTCAACGGTGATGACCAGCGGTTCTGTCAGCGAAACGCGCGTCCATCCGCCGCCGCGTTTTTGGCTGTTGCGCTTGCGCGCCTCATCCACGAGGATGCGCCGCATCTCTTGCGCCGCAATCGCATAAAAGTGTGCGCGATCCTGCCAATCCACCTCATTCCCCCCTCCTAAACGCATCCAGACATCATCCACCAAAGCCGTCGTCTGGATCAGGTTGCCCTCATGTTCGCGGCGCAAATATTGATGGGCCCGGCGGCGCAATTCGCCATTCACGATGGCCACCAGTTCGTCAAAAGCATCCGTTTCTCCGTTTTTCCACTTCAATAACAGGCGTGTCACTTCGCCAGGCTGCCGGTTTTGCTGAGCAAGCACAGGAGTGTGGTTCTCAGACGCTGATTTTTCCTGCGTAAGCATAAAAGACTGGCCTCCGTGTGTGTGGTAGGTTGAAAAACAGGCTGCGGACAGACCACTCCGACAACCTTTGTTCGGCAAAATTGCGAGGCTAAGGCTGAAAAAAATTTCTCGGCGACCACCCTTTCAGCCTTTTTTTGCGCGTTACCTCAGTGAACGCAAAACCAGCAAAAAAAGCTGACGGCGACGTGTTGTATTGCCAGACTGTGGAAGGTTTGCAATGTACACCCGCCGTCAGTTGCTGGCAACAACTTGCGCCCCACTCAATCACGACAGCAACAAACAATACGTTTTCCCAAAGAACCGGAGGAAATTTCTACAGAAAAACCAGCCGGAAATGACGGCAAGTAAATTGGCGCAAGCGCAATACCGACTTTCAATAAATCCTGAATGCTCATCAATCAAAGGCTATACATCCCCCCTGAGGATTCTATGCACAGAGTACGATTGTTTACCTTCACAACAACAATCTTCACGCTGCTTCAGTTGCTTGCCCTAACCAGCACAGCAACTCAAAAGACAATTGACGCAGAGTTTATCGGCTACAAACCACAAATTGTTATTGGAGAATCTGCGGAATTTAAGGTCTACGCTGAGAATCTAACGATCCAATCTGCCGAGGTCTCTCCGCCTGAGGGAATTACCATTCAGGATATTAAAGAGATTGGACCTGACCCGAAATACGCAGCAACGCAAAAGAAAGGGGTGAAAACCTGGGCAATCCGTATTTCTGCCGACCTGAGCGCGAAACCGGGAGAGCGTTCGATCACGCTTGTTTCGCCTAAAGGCCGCTCTAAGCCGCAAACGATTCGTGTGACCTCACATGTGCCCAAAATCTCTGATCTGAAAGTCATCTCAACATCTTCCACTAATGTAGAGATCGACGTGGAATTCGCCGCGTTTGACGAAACCGGCGACATTAAGCCGGATGAATTACCTTCCTACCTGGTTATGCTCCAATGCGGTCAAAATGGGCTGTTTATCGCCAGCACTGCCAAAAAGGTAACGCTAACAGATAAACGGAATAGCATTGTGCAAGTGACTTCTAGCCACTTTAACTCAACCGCATCTGGAAACTGCCTTTTTAGAATTCGGATTACAGACAAAGAAGGCAATGAGAGCAACGACCTGGAAACAACCGTTACATTTAAGCGGTAGAACAGAAAAACAATGAAACATCATTTGTTGTTGGCTGCATTGTTTTTGTTCATTACTTCCTCTCCAGCCAGCGCACAAAACGGACGCGGCTTTCAGGATGAATTCAATGGCACGCAACTCGACGCGTCGAAATGGAGTGTGCCGAATCTGCCGCCAACGGTTTCCGGCGGCAAATTGGTGCTGAGCGGAAACGCGGCGATGCGTTCGGAAGTCCAGAGCAAACAGAATTTTTCATACGGCGTGCTGACCGTCGCGATTGAATCCACCAACTGGAAATCGCAATCCGGCGCGACCGATTCAAGTTTCGGCGTCGAAATCTTCACCGGAGCAAACGGCCAATGCCATTACGGCGCGCTGCTGGTCGCCAACGGGCATCTGGGATTGTTGCGGCCAACTCCGGACGCAAACAATAACTGCATGGGCGATCCGGCCAATCAAGCTTATTTGCCGCTGTCGAATTGGGATGCGATTCGTGCGGGCGGAAAAGTCGTCATGATGCTGATCTGGACTCCGAATGGCATCACGCTTCGCGTCAGCGACGGAAACACGCTCAACGGCGTTGCCGTTTCGATGCCCAACAGCCAGGCCGTGCCGAACGTCCAGATGAAGATTCGCCTGAATGCCGACACAAACGAAACTTACCGCATAGATTACGTCCGCTGGGCCGAACTACCTCCGACAATCAAATCCGGTGAATTCGTCATAGCTGCCAACAGCAAATTGATGATTGGCCCCATTGCCGGCATTAATGCCCCATTTCGCGTTGCCGGAGCCAACACGTATTACCTGCAACCGGAGATCGCATACGGCAATCTGGAACGCACACGCGAAGCCTTGGACAAGATGCTGGCGCTGGGATTGACCGTCGCGCGAACGATTGGCTTCAACGATCACGCCTACAAAAACGGGGACGGGCGCTGTGGCAATCTGACCAGCGAAATTGCAGGCGACGATCCGGCGACGATTCAGCTTCGCCCGGGAGTGTTTTGCGAACCCAACCTGGTCGCGCTGGATCAAGCCATTGCCGAAGCCAAAGCGCGCAACATCCGTTTGATCGTTTACCTGACAAACAACTTCACGGCGTATGGCGGCAAACGGCGGTACGTGCAATGGCGGCTGGGCGCCGGTTCCAACCCGACCGAAGAACAGTTGGGGATGTTTTACACCGACGCCACGATCAAACAGTGGTTCAAGGATTACCTGACCAAGCTGCTCACGCGGCGCAACACTGTGACCGGCGCGTTATACAAAGACGAACCGACGATCCTGGCGTGGGAGCTTGGCAACGAGCTTCGCAATTCGACCAGCGTTCTTGCCGACCGCGCGCGCCGAGCCGATGAGTTGTTGGCGTGGCAACGCGAGATGGCCGGGTTCCTGAAAAGCCTGGACACGAATCATCTGGTCGCCGATGGCGGCGAAGGCTTTGACGACAATGCGATGAACTACCCCGGCCTGAGCAACACGTATGCCGTGCGTGGCGATGAAAGTTGCAGCTTCAGCCGTTTGGCCAACGAACCCGCGATTGATTTGCTCAGCTATCACCTGTATCCGCAAAACTGGGGCTTGAACGACAACCAGGATGCCGAAATCTGGATTCGCGCGCACGAACAACTGGCGCGCGCCGCAGGCAAAGTCGCTTACCTGGGTGAATTCGGGTATCGCGTCAGCGGCGCAACTCGTGACGCGACGCGCACGCCGATCTTTGACCGCTGGTTGCGTTGGTCAGTCGAAGATTACTGCTCTGCCGGGCAAATCGTCTGGCAACTGGCCTATGACACGCGGTCGGATGGCGACAACTTTTCGGTGTATTTCCCGCGCGATGCGATGGCCAACGAATTGTTATGGCGTTATGCCTCGTCCACAGCCGCGCCGCCGCTGGCCGCCGTCAACGCGGCCAGTTACAGCGGCGTCATGCTCGCGCCGGATTCCATCGCCGGGCTTTTTGGTTCGGGAATGGCTTCGACGGTGCAAGTCGCCAGCGGGCTTCCGTTGCCGACAACATTGGCGGGTTCGCAAGTCACGGTCAGAGACGCCACAGGCACGGAACGCGCAGCCCCGCTGTTTTTCGTTTCGCCGACGCAGATCAACTTCGTGGTTCCGTCGGGAACCACCAACGGCGTGGCAACGATCAAAGCCGTATTGAATAACAGCGTTGTCGCGTGTGGATTGGCGATGGTGAATTCAGTTGCGCCGGGTTTGTTCACCGCCGATGCCAGCGGTTCCGGCTTGCCTGCCGGGTATGTGCTGCGGGTCAAATCCGGCGGAGCGCAGATGGATGAATCGCTTGTTCCATCAATTGATCTGGGAGCGGCAGGCGATCAGGTGTACCTGATTTTGTATGGCACAGGGATTCGGTTTCGCAGCAATCTGACCAACGTCGTTGTCATCATTGGCGGCACGCCGGTCAGCGTGCTGTACGCAGGCGAAGCGCCGGGGTATGTCGGCCTGGATCAAATCAACGTCGGCCCCTTGCCGCGCAGTCTGGCCGGACGCGGACAGGTAGACGTCATCGTGACGGTGGACGGCAAACCGGCAAACCCAGTGCGAATCGTGTTCAAGTAAGTCTGGCGACAATCCAGATTCCAACTCAAAACAAGGGCTGAAAGTTTGTTCCCCAGGAGTTGTTTTTATGAATAGCTCAACATTCCGCTCCCTGTTCGCGTTCAGTCTGTTTTCGTTCCCAAGCAAGAAGAAGCTCTGGCAATGTGGCATCGTGCTGAGCCTGGCGTTCATCGTAATCCCGACTTTCGCCTTGCGCATCGTGCATCGTAGTCATGCAGCCAGCACCAAACGCCAGAGCCTAACCTTTGAAGACCGCGTCGCCGCTCAGCGCGCGATTGAAGAGGTCTATCACCGACATCGCCTCTGGCCGCGAGAGAATCCGCAACCCAAACCACCGCTCGACGAAATGCTGCCCGAAGCCGCCATCCGCGCCAAAGTTGAAGATTACCTGCGCAAATCTTCGGCGCTGGAAACTTATTGGCAGCGCGCCGTCACGCCGGACGAATTGCAGGCTGAAGTAGATCGTATGGCGCGCAACACTCATCAGCCCGACACGCTCCGAGAGTTGTGGGCGGCGCTCGGCAATGATCCGGCGATCATCGCCGAATGTCTGGCGCGTCCCAGGCTGATCGAACAAGCCTTGCGCGAGCGGTACGCCACCGACGAACGCTTTCACGGCGATTTGCGCCGGCGCGCCCAAGCGGAGTTGAGCCGGCCCGCAACGAGCGGCGAGCGCCGCGAAGTGGTATGGCGGCTCGCAAGCGGTGACGCGGACGATTCACAATTCGCAGTTCGTAATCCGCAATTGCAGATGTTGGACGCTGAGCAATGGCGCGCCCAAATCGCCAAGCTCCAGCGGATATTCGGCGCTGAACGATTCAATCCGCAATCCGCATTCAGCCGGGGCCGCAATCCGCAATGGAGCGCCTTGCAGGAGGATGACGAGCGGTTCTACGCCGTGATGATCCTGGAACAGAGCGCCGAGCGCGTGAAGGCGGCGATGGTGGAGTGGCGGAAGACGCCGTTTGATGAATGGTGGAGCGGCGTGCGCGGGCAGATGGAGATGGCGGCGCTGGCGGGCGACGAGTATCGGCTGCCGGAGATTGCGGCGGTGGCTGCGCCGTGCGGGGGTGATGCCTGGACGGCAACAAGCACGACTGGCGCGCCCAGCGAACGACTCTTTCATACTGCTGTGTGGACAGGCAGTGAAATGATTGTTTGGGGTGGTAGTGGCGGTGGCAACACTGGCGGACGATACAACCCCGCGACGGATTCCTGGACGGCTAACGTTACTACCACTGGCGCACCCAATGGCCGATATGGACATTCCGCCGTGTGGACAGGCAGTGAAATGATCATCTGGGGTGGCTTTAATCCCAGTAACAATAGCTATCTTAACACCGGCGGGCGATATAACTTGGCGACGAATTCTTGGACGGCTAACGTCACCACCGCTGGCGCTCCAAGCGCGCGACAACTCCACACCGCTGTCTGGACAGGCAGCGAAATGATTGTCTGGGGTGGCGACGACGGCAGTATCGTTAATACCGGCAGGCGATATAACCCGGCGACGGATTCTTGGACGGCTAATACCACTACCACCGGCGCGCCCAGTCCACGATTTGAACATTCCGCAGTGTGGACAGGCAGCGAGATGATCGTTTGGGGTGGCGCTAGCAACGGTACAGTCAATACCGGCAAGCGATACAACCCGGCAACTGATACCTGGACGGCTGACATCACTACCACTGGCGCGCCCATTGCACGAGAAGCTCACACTGCAGTGTGGACAGGCAGCGAGATGATTGTCTGGGGCGGTAATCCTGCTGGCAATACCGGCAAGCGATACAACTTAACGATGGATTCCTGGACTGCTAACACTACTACCACTGGCGCGCCCAGTTCGCGTGCTGGCCACACTGCTATCTGGACGGGCAATGAAATGATCATCTGGAGTGGCACCAATGGCGGCAATACAGGCGGACGCTATTCCATCACCCCGCCGCTTACCATTTCCTCCACTACCCAATCCTTCGCCGCCACCGGCGGCACAGGCAGCGTCAACGTCACCGCGCAAGGCGGCTGCACCTGGACGGCGACGAGCAACGCCAACTGGCTCACCATCACCGCAGGCAGCAGCGGCGCGGGCAATGGCGCGGTTGCTTTTTCGGTTGCCGCCAACACGCTCGGCCCGCGCACCGGCATGCTGACCATCGGCACGCAAAGCTTCATCGTCCGTCAAGCGGGCGTCGCCACGCCGCGCGTCGTTCGCGCGGTGACGTTGGGCAGCGCGCCGGGCACGATCAGTGTGCCGCTCGAAATCGTCTCGCAAGGCGATGAGAACGCGCTCGGCTTCACGCTCAGCTTCGACCCGGCGGTGCTCGGCAATCCGCAAGTCGCGCTGGGCGCGGACGCGGCGGGCGCGCAGCTTGCCACCAACACCAACCAAACGGCGCA
>JAEUQO010000169.1 GCA_016789605.1 Acidobacteriota bacterium | reverse complement strand
TTCATTTTCTTTGTGTTGATGCTGGCCGGTTGTTTGGCCAAGCAACCGACATACGCCCAAACGGCTTTGCCCGCACCCGCAGGAGAATCCACGCTTGCGCCGAAAATTGCCTGTGCCGAGTTGCGCGCTTTGACTGGTTACGAGTTCACCATTGAAAGCGCAACATTGGTTCCGCCCGCCGCCGATGCGCCGGAATATTGCCGTGTGCGCGGGCTGATTCAACCCGAAATCCAGTTTGAAGTGAGTTTGCCGGTGACCTGGAATCGTCGCTTATATATGTTTGGCAATGGCGGGTTTGCCGGTGAATCGCTCGAAGCGCCCAATCGCATAGGATCGCGGTCGGGAGGATTGCGCCGAGGCTTTGTCGTGGCGCAAACCAATACCGGTCACGATGCCGTGGCTGAACCGTTGGGTACGTTTGCCGTCAATCGGCAAAAGCTGTTGGATTATGCTTTTCGTTCGTTGCATACGACGGCAGAAACCGGTAAACGGATTGCCGCCGCGTATTATGGCGCACGTCCTTCGCGTTCGTATTTTGATGGCTGTTCTACTGGCGGCAGACAGGCGCTGATTCTGGCGCAACGCTTTCCCGAAGATTTTGACGGCATCATTTCTGGCGCGCCGGTATTGAATTTCAGCGGCACGATGGTGGGGTACGCCAAAATGGCCAAAGCCCTGGCGGCGGCTCCGATACCGTATGCCAAGCTAAAAACCCTGGCCGAGCGCATTTATGCGCAATGCGACGAAAAAGACGGACTAAAGGATGGATTGATTGATGATCCGCGCCGTTGTGGCTTTCGCCCGGCGCGTGATTTGCCGAAATGCGCCGACGGAGCCGACAGCAACGACTGTTTCACGGCAGCGCAGATTGGCACGCTCGAAAACATCTACACTGACGTGCTCAGCAACGGGCAGCGTTTTTTTCCTGGTTGGCCCGTCGGAGCAGAAGTGGCAGGTCCTAACGGTCGCAGCGGTTGGGACAATTGGATCATCAGCGAAAGCGGTCAGCCCACAATTAGTGTGAGTTTCGGCGGCAGCTTCTTTCGTTATGTGGCCTTTCCCGAAAAGAATCCGACGTATGATCTGACCAGCTTTGATTTTGACAAAGACGTAAAACGGCTTGCTTGGATTCACGCCGTGCTCGATGCGACCGACCCTGATTTGAGCGGCTTCAAAAAGCGCGGCGGCAAATTGCTGATGTATTACGGCTGGGCTGATCAGGCGTTAAACGCACAAATGGGCGTTGATTATTACGAAAGCGTTTTGAAGCAGATGGGAGCCACGACGACAGAATTCTTCCGCCTGTTTATGGTGCCAGGGATGTTTCATTGCGGTGGCGGTGTCGGTTGCAGCAGTTTCGATAAACTGACGCCCTTGATGCAGTGGGTCGAAGGCGGAACCGCGCCCGATCGTTTGATCGGTTCGCGCATCGTTAATGGCAAAACCGATCGCACGCGTCCGTTGTGCCCATATCCGCAAGTCGCGAAATATAAGGGAAGCGGCAGCATAGATGACGCCGCGAATTTCACTTGCCAGACGCCTTGAGCGCGAGCGGAGCAGCTTTCAGCAGCTCTTGCTGCCACAACCTCATTCGGTAAAAGGCAGCCCGACGTAGTTTTCTGCCAGGGCGGTTGCGGCTGCGCGCGAGTGCGTGACGTAATCCAGTTCGGCAAGTTGTAGCCGTTGTTGAAAGAGTGTTGTGTCAGGAAAACGGTGTAGCAGGGACGTCATCCACCAGGAAAAATGCTCTGCGCGCCAGATGCGTCGCAAACAGGTTTGCGAGTACGCGTTGAGTAATTCTGTGCCGCCAGTCTGGTAATACGCCGCCAGTGCACGCGCGAGTATGCGCACGTCGGCGACGGCGAGGTTCATGCCTTTGGCGCCCGTTGGCGGAACGATGTGCGCCGCGTCTCCGGCCAAAAACAATCTGCCGTATTGCATCGGCTCCGTCACAAAGCTGCGCATTGGCGTCACGCCTTTTTGAAAAATCGCGCCTTCGTGCAAGGTTAGGTCGCTCGCTCCCAGGCGCAATTCCAATTCTTCCCAGATACGTTCGTCGGGCCAGTTGGCCAGGTCTTCGTCTGGTTCACATTGGATGTACAGCCGTGTGATTTCCGGCGTACGCATGCTGAAGAGCGCAAAACCCCGTTCGTGATGGCAATAAATCAGCTCTGCGGATGGCGGTTTGGATTGGGCCAGAACACCGAGCCAGCCAAACGGATACACGCGTTCAAAGATTTGCAGCACGCCTGCCGGAATCGCTGGGCGACAAATACCGTGGAAGCCATCGCAACCAGCAATGAAATCGCATTTGATTTCGTGCGCTGTGGCGTTGTGGCTGAAACGAATTTTGGGCGTGGCAGTGTCGAGAGCATGAATGCTGGTGTTTTCGACTTCAAAATAAAGCGGCGCAGCAGCCTCAACCCGCGCTCTGAGCAAATCCTTGACGACCTCTTGCTGACCATAGACTGTGATCGTTCGCCCGCCGGTCAGTTCGTGCAAGTTGATGCGATGCCGCCGTTGGTTGAAACTGATTTCCAGTCCGTGATGCACCAGTCCTTCCCGGCGCAGGCGTTCACCAACGCCTGCTTCATTCAATACATCAACAGTCCCTTGTTCCAGCACACCGGCACGAATGCGATTCTCGATGTAATCGCGGCTGCGGTTTTCGAGCACGACTGATTCAATGCCTTGCAGGCGCAGCAAGTGCGCCAGCAACAGCCCGGCAGGACCCGCGCCCACGATGCCGACTTGTGTGCGCATTTACGCCCCCCAGACTTCCTGTGCGACTTCCACTGACAAGCGTAACTTCGCTTCCTGATCGGCTTCGGTCAATAGATTGCCTTCGAGCGTTGAAGCAAAGCCGCATTGCGGGCTGACGGCCAGACGCTCCAACGGGACGATTTTCGCTGCTTCGACAATGCGCTGTTTGAGTTCGTCTTTGTTTTCGACGGCAGCTTTCTTTGAGCTGATCAGCCCCAGCACAACTGTACGGTCATCCGGCATTTCGGCCAGCGGCTCAAATCCACCCGAACGCGCATCGTCAAATTCGAGCAGGAAGCGATTGAATTTTGTCTTGCTGAATACTTTCGTAATCGGGCCGTAATCGCCTTCCGCGTAAAACTTGCTTTGGTTGTTGCCGCGACAAAGATGCAGGCCAAAAGTGATTCCGGCGTGATTGCCGACGATGGCGTTGTCCATTTCGATGGCGAGATCGAGCAGACGGTCTGGGTCATTGCCGCGCTGGCGATAGCCTTCGCGCAGCTTGGGATCAAGCAACGCCGTGTATTGCGGCGAATCAATCTGAATGTAAGTGCAGCCGAGACGAATCAGTTCGGCAATTTCACCGCGCAGGATGTCAACTAGATCAGCGAGATAGGCGTCTACCGTGGCGTATGCGCTTTTTGATTTTTCTGCGTCGTAATAAGCGGCGGCTTGTTGCGCGCTGATGAGGGTGACCTTGGCCGGAACAGTCGCCTTGGCGCGCACATAGGTGAACTCTTCGGCACACAGATGCCGTTTGCGCTGTAATTTCGAGACGACTACGGGCCGCTGCAATACCAGCTCTTCGCCCGCTTCATCACGAAACGGAATCGCCCAGCCGCCGTATTTGTCATATCCTTCCAACGCGTCAATCAAATGCCCGTAAAACGCATAGCGTCGCAACTCGCCATCCGTGATGACCGCAATGCCAGCACGTTCTTGCAGCGCGATTGCGTCGTCAACGGCGCGATCCTCGATTTGTTTGAAGGCTTGGTCGGAAAGTTTGCCTGCTTCGTATTCGGCGCGGGCTTCTTTCAGATACGCGGGACGCAGCAAGCTGCCGACGACATCGGTGCGAAAGTTGTTGGACACGGATTCGTTCTCCTTATTTCACTTCGTAAAAATCCAGCAGCACTTCTTCTTTGGTGCGTACGCCGGAGCAAACGCAAATGATGCGATTGAGCCAGGCGTATTTGGCCGCGCCGGTTTCAAAACTCGGCGTAGCGCGGAAGTAATACCTGGCCGGATCAACTTGCTCGCCGCGCGCGATGGCGGCGAGCACTTCGGGCGGACCGTGACGTACGCCGACGTTGCGCGTATAGATCAATGCGCCGTCGTCGGTTTTCAGGGTGTAACGCGCTTCCAGCAAGGCCGTGCCGTCAGTCGTGACGATTTGCCAATCCGCGCCGCCGGGCACGATTTCACCGCGCAAACGCTGACCTTCAAAGCGTCCGCCTGTAATGGGGATGACACGTCTTTCGCCGCTGAGCGTTGCGCCAATCAGTTGCGGCGGCGCGACTTTTACGGCCAGGTGGCACAGCAATTCAAGCCGGGGAGTGGGAGGTTTCAAATCCATAACGGGTACCAGATAAAGCGCTGCCAGCGGTTGACCGGCGGCGGGATTGTTTCAGGTCGTGTTTCTGACAGAAGTCAGAGCCGTGAAATGCGCAAGCATTCGTTCTGCATCCGCAGGGTAACCGGTGAACAAAGCAAAGGTTTTGACGGCCTGAAAAACTGTCATTCCCGTGCCGTTGAGCACGCGACAGCCGAGGGATTTGGCCTGGCGCAGCAGCTCGGTTTCAAGCGGCGTATAGATGACCTCTGTCACCCACAGCTCTTTGCGCAACAACGACGGCGAAAGGGGAATGCCCGGATGGACGGACATGCCGATGGGGGTGGCCTGCATTAGTCCATCTGCATTAGCCAACGCCTGAGCGATATCTGATACGGGGTCGGCCCACGAAGCCGCCAAATGTTGATTGCAATGTGCGGCCAATTGTTGCGCGCGCACGACGTCTACATCTGTAATCAGCAAGCGTTGTACGCCAAGTTGAAACGCCGCGTAGGCCAATGCCGCCCCTGCGCCGCCTGCGCCTAAAAGCAAGACGCGTTCACGCGTCACGTCGGAAAAGCCACGCTTAAAGCTTTCTGCAAAGCCCCACCAATCTGTGTTGTGACCAATGCGTTTGCCGTTGGCAAAGACGACGGTGTTCACCGCGCCAATGGCGGCGGCTTCTTCAGACAATTCGTCCAGCAAGGGCAAAACTGCCTGCTTACATGGATGTGTGATGTTCAGTCCGGCAAATCCTTTGGCCTGGGTTTCTGCCAGCAAGCGAGGCAAGGCGCTGACATCCGCATTCATCGTATGCAAATCCAGCAGCTCATAGGTGTATTGCAACCCTTGCGCGCGGCCTTCGGCTTCGTGCAAACGCGGCGTCAGCGACGCTTGAATGCTGTGCCCGATCAAGCCCGCGCGGATGGTTGGTTTTGGGCGGTCGTTAGCCATAACGTCAATTGGCGCAACTTCAGATTTCATCCGTCCTGCTTAGCGAGTTTCTTTCTTGGTTACGCAGGTGAAATTTTCTGCTTTGTTGACGTCGCCGCTTCCTTGGTAGTGTGCGACCTGTGGGTAAGGGCAGTGCGGACGTGTCATGACGGTTGCGTTCTGCTGGACGCGTGCGCCTGCGATCATACCGGGCGCAATGCCTTTTTCGACCCATTCGACAAGTGGCGTAAACCAATCGGCGCGATCACATCCGACGCCGCCCGCGCAATGAAACATGCCGGGGATCATATAGAGCTTGTAAAACTGTGCTGTGGATGATTTGCCCATCTTTTTGAGCACCGATTGGTAGTACTCCACGGACATTTGCGGATTCACCAGCGCATCGGCCCAACCATGATAGTGAATGATTTTGCCGCCGCGTTTTTTTAGCCGCGCCAGATCAGGATTGGTTGCGTCAATCATTTGTGAATAGGCCTTCATTTGCGGCGGATCGCTGTCAAAGTTGAATTGCTTCCAGCTCCAGGTTTTGCCGCGTTGTGGTTCAAAGGCGAGAAAGCGCATCATCGTTTCGCCAAAGCCAAGACCCATTCCGCCATCGCCGCCGATGCTGCCCAGCCAACCGCTGCGTCCATTGACAGCGATTTCAGCGCCAAGCGGTTGCCCCGGATAAAGAATTTGCCCCTTGCTGTTGCGCACTCCGCCGTAGACTTTTTGCAAGCCTTGTCGTTGTGCCAGCGTAAAACAATCTTTGCCCGCTACGTCATGCGCGCATTTCGGCACATCGTTCAACGGGTCGAATTGGCATTGTCGCGGATCGGCAATGAGCCCATCTTTCACGCCATCCACGCCGTCACATTTTTGGTAAACGGCTTCTGCCAGCAATGGCAGTTGGTCATAGGCAATCGCACCTGGACCAGTGGAAACTGCTTGTGCATTCCAAATGCCGCGCATGCCTTCGTGGGAAACTTTCAGCACCGGCGCGCCGATCACATACCCGTCGAAGTCTTCAGGATAGCGCTGGGCCTCCATCAGGCCTTGTCGTCCGCCGGTTGAACATCCCACCCAGTATGAATATTGAGGGCTGTCGCCGTAATACGCTTTGATGATCTGTCTGGCCAGGACTGCCGTGTTGTGTACCGCGAGATAGGCGTAATCCAGCTTCTTGCGGTCGGCGTGCGGATTGTCCGCGCGGCGTTCCGCAAACGTGCCCAGTGGTTCCTTGGTGGAATCGTGCCCTGTGTCGGTTGTCGCGGTGGCATAGCCTTTTTGCAACCCCGGATTCATCGGACCGAGGCTTAATTGCCCGGCAAACCCGCCGCCGCCAACCATATAAAACCGCTGGTTCCAGTTGCTCGGCAATTTCACCGCGAATTTGGCTTCGGGCAGAATGACGCCGCGCACATCGCAATGTTCCGGCGCCGCAGGGGTCGCCGCGACCAAGGTCGCAGAATCAACTTTTACTTCCGTGCCGAAAGACTGATGCGCCAGTGCGGCACATTTCGCGCCATCGGCAAACGCAATTGACGACAGCAAAGACAAGACACCGCTTGCCAGCATAAGAAAGCGCGCGCGCATTTTCATGGAAACAGCTCCTCGCTATTTTTTCAGTAGTCCCTGAACGCCCAACCATTCGCCAAAGCGTTCTATCCACTGATCGGTCGGCAGATTTTGTTTGCGCATGCCGAAGCCATGCCCGCCCTTGGCATACAGATGCATCTCGGCTGGTTTCTTGGCCGCGATCCATTGGCTATACAGCTTCACGCTGTCCGGCGCGAGTCCCAATTGATCATCTGTCGCCGCGACAATAAACATGGGCGGCGCATCTTGGGGCACAGAGGCTGGTTTGACTGCGCCCATATAGGCATAAATCGGCGCGACGAAATCAGGTCGTGTGGCAGCCGCATACTGAAACGCCACCGAGGCGGTCACTGTGCCGCCTGCTGAGAAGCCCATAAAGCCGATGCGATTGGGGGCGATGCCATACTCTTTGGCGTTTTGGCGCACGTGGCTGATCGCTGCCAATCCGTCCGCCAACGCCAGCGGCACGACGTCTGTGCCATTGGCATCTACTTCGATGCGTTGGCCGCCCATTTTGGACATCACTTCCTTGACGCCGTCTTCGCCGGTTTGTACCAGCCGATAACGCAAAACAAACGCGGCGACGCCTTTGGCATTAAGCCATTTGGCGACGTCAACGCCTTCGCTGTTGATCGAGAGCGCGTGGAACCCGCCGCCCGGCGCAATGATCACTGCGGTGCCGTTGGCTGTCGCTGGAGCGGGCAGGAATGCCGTCAGCGTTGGATGCACGACATTGGTCACAACCTGGGTGTTCCAGATTGGCGAGAAATATTCCTTCTCTGGTTGCTTCCAGTTTTCGGAACCCGGCGCAGCGCCAGGGTAAAGGCGGATCACTTTTTGTGCGTGTGTCACGATTGGCGTTACAAGCAGACAGCCAAGCAAACAAATGGTGTGGAGTTTCATGGTGTTTTGTCCTTGTGCTTTGTCCTTGGCCTCAGACCAGGCCAAACAACCGCATGGCGTTTTCTTTCAGGATGAGCGGGCGAACTTCGTCCTTGATGGCAATTTTCTCGAAATCCGCCAGCCAGCGGTCAGGAGCAATGAGCGGGTAATCTGAACCGAAGAGCACTTTGTGTTTGAGCAAGGTGTTGGCGTATTGCACCAGCGTGGGCGAAAAGTATTTCGGCGACCAACCTGACAGATCAATGTACACCTGCGGTTTGTGCAAGCAGATGGAAATGGCTTCGTCCTGCCAGGGGAAGGACGGATGCGCCATGATGATCGGCATATCGGGGAAATCTACCGCCACGTCGTCAATGTCCATCGGATTGCCATATTTCAGCCGCACCCCGCCGCCGCCCGGCATACCAGTGCCGATGCCGCTGTGGCCGGTGTGAAAGATGACGGGCAATTTGGCTTCATTGATGACTTCGTAAAAGGGATACACCTTGGGATCGTTGGCGTGAAACTGTTGCAACGGCGGATGCAGCTTGAATCCGCGAATGCCGCCCGCGGCGATCAGGCGTTTGGCTTCGGCGACGGCGTCCTGGCCACGCGTTGGATCAACGCTGGCAAAGGCGAACATGATGTCGGCATTTTCCGCCGCAAATGCCGCGATCTCGTCGTTCGGAATCGGCGGTCGGCCTGTCAACCGTTCGTCTACGGTAAAAATCACACAGCCGATTTTGCGTTCGCGATAATAGGCGGCGAGTTCGTGACGATTGCGGCCCACGCCGGACTGGCCAAAATATTTCTGGGCGGCGGCATTGGCTTCGTTGTCGGCCATTTCGGTTTCGAGATGCACGTGTACATCAATGGCGATCAGTTCACTTGCGTTCATGTTTGTGGGCCTTTCTCTTTTGTTTCAAGCTGCCAGCACGCCGTCATTCTTTGTTTTTGAGCAAGCCTTGTACTTGCAGCCATTCGCCCAAACGCTCCACCCAACCATCCACAGGCAACCCGCGTTTGGTCATGCCGAAGCCATGACCGCCTTGCGAATAGATGTGCAATTCGGCGCTGCGCCCGGCGGCTTTCCATTCCAAATACAGTTTGGCGCTGCTGACAGAGGCAATCGGATCGTCGCTGGCGACGGCGATAAACAGCGGCGGAGCATTTGTCGCCACGGCTTGCCCGTTTGTGCTGCCGCCATAAATTGGCGCGGCAAAATCGGGACGGCTTGCGGGGTCATTTTTCATGACGACACCCATTGTCAGCATGCCGCCCGCTGAGAACCCCATCAGACCGACGCGGTTGGGATTAATGCCCCATTCTGCCGCTCGCTGACGAACCAGCTTGACGGCTTGCGCGCCATCCGCGACGGCGAATTCGACGGCTTGTTGCCGCGCGGGGTTGGGCGCGGGCGGGGTTGGCGCGGCGGGTTGTGGCGCAGCGCTGGCAGCCGTGGCGCGGTTCATGGCCGCGGCGCGCGCGCGGTATTCCTCTTCTGTGCCGGTATCCTGCAGCCGGTATTTGAGTACGAAAGCTGCGACGCCGCGCGCTTGCAGCCAGCGCGCCACATCAGCGCCTTCTTTTTCCATGGCCAGGTGCATAAAGCCGCCACCCGGGGCAACGATGACGGCTGTGCCGTTGGCCTTGCCGCGTTCAGGCAAGTAGGCCGTCAGCGTAGGCCGCGTGACGTTCCGTATGCGCACCTGTTTGTCAGGATTGATGAACGAGACTTCTTGTTGCTTGGCGTTTTCCGATCCCGGAGCGACGCCCGGATAGAGTGGCAGGACAGGTTGTTGTGCGTATGCCGCTTTGCCCAGGCAAAGCGTCGTCAACACACAGAGCAGCAGGCCGCTTTGAAGTTTCATGGTTGAGTCTCCTGAAGTCGTCTCGAAGTTGGACAGGCTAGCGCGCGGTCGCGTGCATTTGCGCGTAATGTTGCCGGTACGGTCGCCAGGTTGCGTAAAACAACACCGCCGATACCAATGAGGCCAGTCCGACCGTGATGGTCAACGATACACCGACCATTTGCGGATTTTTGAAAACATAGTCATTGAAAAAGCCGGGCAGAAACGGACCGAGAATCAGGCCAAACAGGTTGAGCGTGAAAACCTGTAGCGCGCCGATTTGTCCGCGCACCTGATTGGGCAGAATCAATTGCAACGAAGCGTACGAACTGCCGATTGGCATGGCCAAAAAGAAGAACGCGGGGACCAGCAGCGAGAGTTGCGCGGTGACGCCGGGCATTGCCAACGCAAGGCTGAAAAACAGCCCGGCACAAGCCGTCGCCAACACGCCCACACGCAACGGCGCATCGGTTTTGCCATTGCGTTGCCAGCGGTCGCACAACACGCCGCCCGAATACGCGCCGAGCAGCCCGGTCGCCAGTGAAATGACGCCGAGCGTCAACCCGGCCTGGCGTGGTTGCCAACCGTGCGCGCGGGCAAAATAGGTCGGCAACCAGGCTTGCTGGGAGTAATTGCACAGCGCCTGAAACGCAAAGGCCAGACAGATGCCGGCGACGGATTGCCAGCGCAGCCGTACTTGTTCAAAGACTTCGCCCAGGCTCAGATGACCGGCCTTACCGGCTAACAGATTTCGCCGCTTCGGTTCTTTGATGGTGAGCATTAACAACGCCGCCAGCATCCCCGGCAAACCAACGATCAAAAATGTCAGCCGCCACGATCCGACTGCGCCGATGACCAACCCGCCTACGATCAATGCCGAACCGGAACCGAAAAATACACCCATCGAAAAAACGCTCAGCGCTGTTCCCAATCGTTCTTTCGGGAAGTAATCCGAGAGCAGGGAAAAGGCCGACGGCGACAGCGTCGCTTCACCGATCCCCACGCCCATGCGCGCCGCAAACAGCGTCCAGAATCCGCGCGCAGTCGCACACGCCGCAGTCATCAAACTCCATAAAAAAATGCCTGCCGCGACCAGATTGCGCCGGTTGCCGCGATCCACGAGACGGCCCATTGGCATACCGAGCAGCGTATAGAAGATGCCAAACGCCAACCCCTGCAACAATCCGATTTTCGTATCGCTCAACCCCAGCTCCTGTTTGATTGGCGTCACCAACAACCCCAGGATTTGCCGGTCAATGAACGACAGGGTATTGCACAACATCAGCACGACGGCGACGTACCAGGCATAGCGTAACGATTGCTCGTTTTGTGTTTCTGTCGTGCCGGTTTCCGCAATGGTTTCACGCATAGGAGTCTGCCAATCTCAGGTTTTGAGTTCGAACTGCCAACGCTATTTGCCGGGGCAATCGGGGAACATGATTTGCGCTGTTTGAAACAGGTTGCGTCGCCAATTTGCCCACTCGTGACCGCCGTCGCTGAGCACCCAAAAATTGCGGATGCCATATTTGTTCAGGATGGCCATGACTTTCTGGCCGTTTTTCAGCGCGATGTCGGTTTCGCCCTGCGACATATAAAACGGCACGCGAAACTGATCGTTGAATTTCGGGTCTTTGAACATCTCGGCGTAACTCTCTTCAAACTTCTTCAGCGACTCTTCGCCGATGTGGCCGGAGCTGTAGACATACATTTCGCTGAAGGTTTCCAGGTGCGGAAAGCCCGTATTCATCACGACCATACCGCCCATCGAAAGCCCCGCTAGCGCGCGATATGCGCGGCTAGCTTTGCTGCGATACTGTTTATCTATCAGGGGAATGATGTCTTTGAGGTATTCCTGCGTGCAGGCGTCATCATTGCCGGGGGCTGATGGCGCCAACGTTGCACACGCACGGGTGTTGGGCATGACCACGATCATGGGCTTGGCTTTTCCGGCTGCGATCAGGTTGTCGAGGATGTTGCCCGCGTTGCCGCCGTTTTTCGGATCGGTCGAAGCCCATTTGGAATCGTCGTCGCCGCCGCCGTGATTCAGATACAGAACAGGATAACGAGCGCTCGTATCCTTGTCGTAATCGGGCGGCAGATACACGTGCATCCGTTTGTCCTGCCCGGCGTAGTTTTTGTAATTGACCTGTTCGATTTTGCCGTGCGGTACATTGCTTTGCGCAAAGAACGAGGTGTCTGCATAAGTGGGCAGCGCCGATAAAATCGGCAACGGGCACACGCCTTTTTTCGGCGGTTCGATGCGCGGACGATTAGGCGGAGAACCCGCTGGCGGATTTTGTGGCGGTGTTTGCGCCAAGCCGTTGGCGCAGACACAGACGAGCAGCGTGAACAATGCCAGCAGGCGATGCTTTGCGGTCATATAGAGCGTCTTCCTCTTTTGAGAAATGTATTGGGGTTAGCGCGGCGTACTCAGGTACTGCCATTTGTCTGCGTTGGCCATACGACCAAGCAGCACGATTTGTCCGACGTGATAAGCGATGTGCGCCAGTGCGCGACAAAGCGCGGCATCTGCGGTCATTGCCTGCTCCTTGATCGTGACGATTTTCGACAGGTCATCGTCGGTCAGGTCCGCCAGGGATGTTTCGAGCTGTTTCCAGGCTGCCGTCCAATAAGCTTCCACCTCGGCACGCGAATACGTTACGGCGGCAAATTCCGCTGTGCGGTCGCGCCATTCTTTTTCGCCGTCCGTCGTCAGAAAGTCGGTAAAGCGCGAAAGCAAATTGCCGTGCAAATGGCGGACGATCATTGCCACTGAATTGGTTTCGGCAGCGGGGACGACGTTAAGCGCCTGGTCTGAAAGCTGGGCCAGCGTTTGGCTGCCAAGCTTTTTGTATTTGGCAAACTCCACCTGATAGGCGTTCAGCATCTTCACTCCTTTAACGCAATCACGTCATCTGGCAACGGTTCGTCATACAAGCGAGCAACCAAATCGGCGCGGCGCTCCAACACGGCTCTTTGATTGAGATAACCTTTATCCGTGATTTCGCCCGCATCAATCGAAGCCGGTTCGAGCAAAAATAACGCGCCGGTCGCATAGGTCGAACTGCCGCCGCCCTCTGCTTTCAACTGCGCCAGACCGGCGCGCACGCGTTCTCGCACACGTTCATCAGCAAGCACGCTGGTCAGCGGTATGGTCTCGTTTGTTTCAGGACAAAGGCCGCGACAACCCAGCGGACTGGGAAAAATCAGGAAACGAATGTCATCACGGTCAGGCCCGGCAATGACGATGTCTTGCGCGACGGGGGCAAGCGCCGCAATGGCTTTGACGCGCAGCGCGCCGGTGTGCACCCAGGTTCCGCTGCTCAGTTTGAATTCTTCCGCGATTCGTCCGGCGAATTCGATGCCTTGCGCATGGTTTGCCGGATCAGCCAGCCTGGCCGCATCACCGATTTTGTAAAAGCCTTCTTCATCAAATGCCGCCGCCGTTAAATCGGGGCGTCGCCAGTAACCTGGCGTGACATTCGGCCCGTTGACGCGCAATTCGTATTTGCCTGCCACCGTTGTTGGCACCATTTTCAGTACATTCCCCGGCGTAGGCAGGCCGATTACACTCGCCCGCAACGGCGTGAAATGCACCAACGTGACTTGTGGCGCGGTTTCCGTTGCGCCCCACCCCGATGTCATCCGTACGCGTTTGCCGGTGGCCAAGACAGACACGCGTTCCAATCGTTCCCACAAATGCGCGGGCAACGCTGCGCCGGAGTATTGAATGACTTTGAGCCGTGAAAAGAAGTTTGTGCGCAAGCGCTCGTCATTTTCCAAAAACGGCAGCAAGACTTCGTAACCGCGCGGCACGTTGTAATACAAGGTCGGCGCAATTTCGCGCAGGTTGCGAACGGTTTTCTCAATCAGATTCGGCGCGGGTTTGCCTTCATCAAGGTAAAACGTGCCGCCATTGACCAGCGCCACGCCGAAATTGTTATTGCCGCCCGCCGTGTGATTCCACGGCAGCCAATCTACCAGCACGGGCGGTTCTTCCTGCAAAAAAGGCCAGGCTTGTCGCAGCGTCTGCTGATTGGAACACAGCATGCGCTGCGTATTGATGACGGCTTTCGGTTCGCCCGTCGAACCGGATGTCAGCAAAAATTTGGCAATGGTGTCAGGCGTCAGCGCGGCAAACGCGGTTGCTACCGCTGCGGCATCTTCGTGTTCCAGCAGCGCCGCAAATGCTGTGTTCTGTGCCTCCTTGCCGTTGCGCACTGTCACGAGTTCAAAGTCAAAGTCGCGTAACGCCGCCAGCGCAGGGGCAAACCGTTCGACATCGTCCACCAACACCAGACCAGGTGTTAGCAGCCTGAATACCGCGCGCAGTTTTTGGTAATCGTGCGAGAGCAACGAATACGCCGCAGAGACTGGCACAAAGGGCACGCCAATGTGCATGGCGGCCAGCGCCAGCAACCCATGTTCAATTGAATTTTCAGACAGGATGGCAAGCGGACGTTCGGCAGAAAGATTGCGTTTTAACAAGGCCGTGGCCAGCGCCTGCACTCGCTTGAGCGTTTCAGCATAGGTCAATGTGCGCCACGATTCGCCCTGGCGTTGCCCCAGAAATGCCTGTGTCGGGCTTTCGTTTGCCCAATACCGCAAATGCTCGCCCAGACAACGCGCATAAGGTTGCAGCGGTTCTGGTGAGCGCAGCACCAACGTTCCATCCGCGCGGTGTTCTGTTACGACGCGCGCAGGCAAAAAATTGACAGGGCGGAAGTCGGAATCGCTCATGGCGTAAACAGCCTGACGGTCACGCGGCGTTTATCGGTGTCGGTTACGCCGTCACACGGTTCGGGTTCGTTTTTGGAGATGACGGTCACCGCAGTGGCGGGCAATCCCAAGCCAACCAGAATCTCGCCGACTTTATTGGCACGTTGGGCGGCAATGGTTTCCGTTTCGATGAACTGTTTGCCGTTTGACAGCCAGGTTGTCGCGCGATAGCCCCGTACTTCGATTTTGGCGACATTGACTGCTTTGGCGATACGCGCAGCTTCGCCCACGATACGCGTTGTGTGGAAGGTCAAATAATCGCTGTCAAAATCGAACGGGATGATGAACTCTCGTTGCGAAATGTCTGTTCCCGGTTTTCGCAAATCTTCGCTGAAACGACGGGCAACAGCGGCAGGCGCTTCCAGTCCGTCTTCGGCGGGCAGCAACGTATTACAGGCGCGATTGAGTTCCGGCAGCACCGAAATTCGTAACGGTTTGAGGGGAATGCCGCCGCAAATACGCGGGTCATTTGTGACGGTTCCTTCAACCAGGACTTCGTGGTTTAACTGCGGCGGATAAAACTCCGAGGCGCTGCTGCCTTGTAGCCCGAGGAAATATAGTTCGCCTTCGTATTCGGCCAGCCAGCACGGCAGCGTTTTGGTATCTCGCACGATAGGGCAGGCGACGAAGTTGCGCCGATGGGCGGGCGGCATTTCGCGGCGTTGCGCGGTTGTTCCGCCAGAAAAAAGAGCGCTGCCGCTGACGAGCAAAACAAGCAAGGCTTTTCGCATGATGCTTTCCTACAAAACGCTCAGGAAATTGACCAAATCCACTTTTTCCTGCTCGGTCAATTTCATGTCAAACCGGCGATCATAAAAATCCACCAGTTCGCGCAAATTCTTTGCCGAACCGTTTGAGAAATACGGCGCACGCGCCGCCAGGCCACGAAATTGCCCCATCACAATAGAACCGATGTCAGTGCATTTGCCGGTAATCAACGCGCGCCCCGGATCGTTGGTATAAATCACACGACCAAGATACGGATGTGGCGCAGCGCCTTTGTCACAGGTAAGTTTGAAAACGGGCAGCTCAGCTTTGTCACTGAATACGGGCAGCTCTGTCCAGGTGGGATAGTTCACCGTGCCGACATCTACCCAACCGGGGGCGAGGTCTTGCCCCGTCATTTGTGTGTTGTGACAGGTCGCACACGTACGCTTGATCGGATTGCCGAGTCCGATGGAATTGATGTGCGCCGCATCACGAATCCAAAATTGCCGGAACATGAACACGTCATTGCCGCGCGCCACTGGCGCGCGAAACTCGCGTTGGGCGTCAGTCAACTCTTTGGCCATCGTCGCCGGAGTCTTCCAGGCATCGAACAAGCGAAAGACCGGATCGCGATTGTTGTTGGCCAGCACGTGAATTTTGCCGTCGGCCAGTGCGCGCGGGCCTAACCCCAGCGGGCCATTGGCTTCGACCAGACTGCCGCCCCAGCGGTCGTGGCTTTGCGCCAGGTAAACCTGTTGTTCAAACGCGACGATTTGCTCCAACGCTTCGCGGCGCAGCGAACCTTGTCGGCCTTCCTGATGATCGCGGTATGCTCCATTGGCTTGTTGGCGCAACGTCAGATGCCGCGCGTCGGCCATCATGTTCATACTCGCAGGTTTGCCCGTTTCGGGATCAATCGCCATCAGTGTGCCGGTTTTGATATTGAAGACATCGTCAGGCGATAGCACGTATTTCAGATTCGCTGACAGGCGTGGTCGCCGAAACACCGAAATGGTCGGATTGGCGCCTTTCAGCCCGTACGTGTCGTCGAGATTGACGCCCGTTGGATCGCGCACTACTTCGATGATGAATTCCGGTTTGACGGTTTTGTCGGCGGGCGGCCACGGCAAGCCCACGCGAAACAGACCGCGATTGAGCAGCAGCGAATGTGAACTGGCGAGCGCTTGCGGCAATTTGGGATTGTTCGAGCCGTCTACCGCGGCAAAGATCGGGTCTTCGCCGTTGGTTACACGCCAGCGCTCACGGATGGCTTCGACCGAAACGCTCATGGCGTTTGACGGTTGATGACAAGTCACGCAACCGCGCGGATTGATTCCTTGCGGTTCAAAGAACGCGTGCCCTTTCATTTCAAGTGGGCCGCCGGTCAGGAGCACGCCAAGTTTGCCGTCGGCATTGTGGAAATACATTTCGGCAGGCAACGTGCCGCCTGCGCCCGCTTCGATCCAGCGCAACGGTTCTGTTTGCTGTCCGATAACATCCTGGCGCGCACGACTGAAGAGCAGGACGCCAAGCAGTCCGGCCAGCAAGGCCAATCGCACGAATGATGATTTCCTTCGTAAACCGTCCAATGCGACAGCTTCCTTTCACGCGCCAGTTGGCCAAGAAGCCTGGGCTTCAGTTGACGTGTTTGGCGTTCAGTTCTTCGCGGCTGAACCCCGCGATTTGTTTATAGCGGTTGGCGATTTCTTCCAATTCGGCTTGCGAAATAACCTCGTGCAAATGCGTGAATCCGGTTGGCGCGCGTTCTTCGACCAGTTGCATGACTTGTTCAGGGCCTTGCTGGCGGTTGGAAAGCACGATGCGCGCCGTCGGTTGCAGACGTGCGCGTTCATACTGTTGCAGCGCGCTGACGATGTCTGATTCCGTCGTCAACGCTTCAGTCAGGGCCGGGGCGTCCAGAATCGCTTGTGACGCGCCATTGGAACCGATCGGATACATCGGATGGGCTGCGTCGCCAAGCAACGTCACGCGCCCGAAGCTCCAGCGCTCGACCGGATCGCGATCAATCATCGGGAATTCGTAAATGGCCGAAGCCCCTTTGATCAGCGCCGGAATATCCAGCCAATCAAAATGCCAATCGGCAAAGGCAGGTAATACCGCGTCTTGGTTAACTTGCCGATTCCAGTCGCGTGGCGTCCCGGCGTAGGCATCGCCGACGTAAACATCGGCCACCCAATTCACCAGCGAACGCCCGCGCGCAGCAGTTTGCGGGCAAATCGGATAGGCGACAAATTTACGGTTGGCATATCCGGCCATAAACATCGAACGGCCCGTCAGGTATGGCGCGCTTTCGGTGACGCCGCGCCACAACACCTTGCCCGAGAATTTCGGTTCGCGTTCATTGGGATAGAAATGTTTGCGTACGCGAGAGTGAATGCCGTCAGCACCAACCAGCAGGTCGCCGGTTTCGCTGGCAACGGTTTCGCCGGTCGTGCGATTGGTAAATCTCGCTTCAATCTGATTGTCCCGCTCGCTAAACGATTCCAGATGACAACCGGTGCGCACGGCAGTTTCGCCCAACCGTTCACGTACGGTTTCGAGCAGCAACATTTGCAACCGTCCGCGATGAATGGAGTATTGCGGCCAGTGATAGCCTGCTGCCAGTCCGCGCGGTTCGCGCCAGATCAATTGGCCGAATTTGTTGAAGTAGATCAGCTCTGCGGTCGCAATCGCTGTCTCTGCCAGTCGGGTCGCCAATCCTAAGGCCGTGAGCACCCGCACCGAGTGGGGCAAGAGGTTGATGCCTACGCCAAGCGGGCGAATCTCTTCGACAGATTCAAAGACACAGGCTTCGATCCCTGCGCGCTCCAAACAAAGCGCAGTGACCAAACCGCCGATGCCGCCGCCTGCAATCAGGACTTTCATGCGATTTTCCGCCAGGATGTTCGAGGGATTCAGGAAAACTTCTTGGTATCTGTCTTTGGTGGCGGAGAAATATACTGCAAGGCTGTTATGGCAACAAGTGCGAAATAGTGCAGTTTGGAGAAACCGGATTGACGCTGTTCCGGTGCGAAATATAATGCAGATGCCATGAAAGAAACCCCAGGCTCGCAAGCTCTTCTCTCTGGAATCGGGTTACGCGTGCGCGCTTTGCGCCAGGCGCACGAACTAACGGTGCGCGAATTGTCTGTGCGCGCCAATCTCTCGCAACGATTCATCAATCAGATCGAATCTGGTGACGCAAATGTTTCCATTGCCAAGCTTGATCAGATTGCGCAGGCGCTGGCGTGCACCGTCACGGATTTGACCGCTTCGGCAGAGCCTGACCGTTCGTTGCGCGGGCGTACCTGGCGCTTGCTCAGTCAGTGCAGCGATAAGGATTGGCAAGCGCTGCATGCGTGGTTGGAACAGCGCCAGGGAACCGAGTCTGACCGGCAGTTTATCGCTTTGATCGGGTTGCGCGGCGCAGGCAAATCCACCGTCGGGCCATTGTTGGCCAAACGCCTCAAAACGGAATTTGTGGAACTTGATCAGTGGGTTGAAGACGCGGCGGGGTTGTCGTTGGCGCAGATTTTCACGACGCATGGTGAATCGTATTATCACGAACTCGAACGCAAAGCCCTGGCCAGGTTGTTTGCCACTTCGTTGGGCTGTGTGTTTGCGGCGGGCGGTTCGATCGTTGATGACGCCGTCAGTTGGAATCAGATCAAGCAGCGTTGTCATACGGTTTGGTTGCACGCGACGCCACAGGAATTTATGAGTCGCATGATCAAGGCCAAAGAAACTCGCCTAACCCAGCGCCCCACTGTCATGTCAGACCTGAAAGCGTTGCTCGCACGACGCGAGCCCCGTTATGGCGAATCCAGCCTGACCATCAAGACGACCGGAAAATCTCCCGCCAAAGTGGTCACGGATGTCTTGGCCAGCCTCAGAAAAAGTCGAAATCGCTGATCCTTGAGAACCCAGCCACTCAGAACGCAGTCTCCTTGCTGCAACTTTTATTAGGGAACGCCAGATACCTAGATAGTGGTATTTACGCCTACGACCAACAGTGGTAAGCAAAAAACACTCCATCGCGTGATGTTCAGACGCCAGCGGATTTGGCATAGTGGCACGCAACAGAACGTCTCTTGAGAACGTTAAACCAGCAATAAGTAATGCGGGGTGGCGGCAGGCGTCCGCTAAAATTGGCCTGGCGGGAAACGATTTAGAGACAACCTAAACGCAAACCTATAAAGGAAAACTCATGACTATGCCGTTAGTGCTTGTGTTTGCAATTGGAATTGTCGCCGGGTTGCGCGCTATGACTGCGCCCGCACTGGTGAGTTGGGCTGCGCATCTGGGCTGGCTCAACTTGAATGGCACCTGGCTCTCATTTCTCGGTAACGGGTGGGTGCATTGGGTGCTGACGATTCTGGCGCTTGTCGAACTGGTGACGGATCAGCTTCCCACCACGCCCAGCCGAAAAGTGCCTGTGCAATTTGGCGCTCGCATTGTAACGGGGGCGCTTTCTGGCGCAGCGATCGGCGCCGGAAGCGACGCCTTGGTTGGCGGACTGATTGCCGGGATAGTGGGCGCTGTGATCGGCACCTATGGCGGCAGCGCCTTTCGCGCAAAACTGGCAGCCGCTTTCAAACGCGATACGCCAGCGGCTCTGATCGAAGATGCCGTCGCGCTTGGCGGCGCGTTTCTGATCGGAGTTTCACTATGACGAAACACTTTGACGCCATCATTATCGGAGCAGGGCAGGCGGGGCCTTCGCTCGCCGGAAAACTGACTGGCGCAGGCCTGACGGTGGCGTTTGTCGAACGAAAACTGTTTGGCGGAACCTGTGTCAACACCGGCTGTATGCCAACGAAAACGCTGGTGGCCAGCGCATATGCCGCGCATCTGGCGCGCCGCGCTGCGGATTTTGGCGTCGTGTTGGACGGTGCAGTGCAGGTGGATATGAAAAAGGTCAGCGCGCGCGCTGCCACGGTTTCTTACAATGCGCGCACCGGCCTTGAAACGTATCTGCGCGGAATGAACGGTTGCACCGTCATCGAGGGCCACGCCCGATTTGAAAGCCCGACGACTGTCCGCGTGGGCGACGAGTTGCTGACTGCGCCCCGCATCTTTATCAATGTGGGGGGACGCGCCATCGTCCCGGATTTTCCCGGCATCAATGATGTGTCCTACCTGACGAACACTTCCATGCTCGCGCTGGATTCTCTGCCAGACCACCTGATCGTCGTCGGAGGCAGTTACATCGGTTTGGAGTTCGCGCAAATGTATCGCCGTTTTGGGGCAGCCGTGACCATTGTCGAAAAAGGTTCGCGTCTGGTTGCCCGCGAAGATGAAGATGTTTCGGCAGCGATCCATGAGATTCTGACCCGCGAAGGAATCACGATCCGCACGAATGCGGAATGCATCAGCCTGGCGCCGCACGAAAAAGGCGTTTCGGTTGGCGTCAATTGTTCAAGCGGCGAACCCGCTTCCGTCGGTTCGCACGTGTTGTTGGCTGTTGGCCGCCAGCCAAACACCGCCGATCTGGGCCTGGACAAAGCGGGCGTGGCGACTGATGCGCGCGGTTACATTACGGTGGATGACAGTTTGGCGACCAACGTTCCTGGCATTTGGGCAATGGGAGATTGCAACGGACGAGGCGCATTTACGCACACGGCCTACAACGATTTTGAAATCATTGCCGCCAATCTACTCAACGGCGAACAGCGCCGCGTCAGCGACCGCATTCTTGGCTATGCGCTTTATATTGATCCGCCGCTGGGCCGCGTCGGGTTGACCGAACACGAAGCGCGCGCCACCGGCAAACCCCTGTTGATTGGACGTCGTCCGATGACGCGTGTGGGCCGTGCCGTCGAGAAAGACGAAACGCAGGGCTTCATGAAAATCATCGTGGATGCGGAAACGCGCCGGATTCTTGGCGCTTCCATTCTTGGCCTGAGCGGCGACGAAGCCATTCACGGGATTCTGGACATCATGAATGCAAAGGTTCCGTACGATGTGTTGGAACGCGCCGTGCCGATTCATCCGACCGTTTCTGAACTTATTCCGACGGTGCTCAATGACCTTCGCCCAATAGCGGAATAACAACGTGGCAACCGATGAATGTTTGATGGAATGAACGAAGTCTGCCGACGCGCCCTGCTTCTTGAAGTGCAGGGGCGGATTGGTGGAGGGACGCTTACCAAAAGTGAGTCGCGAGCACGGTTGGCGGTCCCGGCGTGTTATCCAGAATTTTTACGGAGAAGACGATCTGCAGATTTTTCTTCTGCCAGCCGGTTGGCGCTTGGCGGGCGAGCGTTTCAAAGTAGACCGGGTTGGTCAGGAATTCGCCCGCCGCTCGCGTGCCGTATTGCGTGATGCCTGCGGCGGTAATCAATATCTCGCCCGTTTCGGATTGAAAGACGCGCGAAATGATCACGAAATCCTCCGCCACCCGGCCCGTGATCGGCAGCCCGTCGAATCCCCACCTCTTTTTAGGATCAGCCTTATCCACGATGAAGCGGTGATAAATGCTTTGTTCCTCGAACACGAACCGCAGATGATTGGCGATGCTCATCGTCCAACGATTGCCAAACGCCCCAACCGACACGACCGGCGAATGGCGAAGGTCGGCAAATGACGCTTCGTTGCCAATTTTGATCTGGCTGGTTTTGTTCAACCGGGAAAACATGGCTGTCAGTTGCGCGGCAGCGTGGGCGGTTCCGATGCCGATGTATTGATCCGTGATTGGCACCACGTCTTTGCCTAGAAGCAGTTTGTCAGGGGCAAGCGTAAACGAAGGTGGCTGACTGGACGTCGCTTCCGCTTGTCCGCGAAGCAAATCCTCTCTGGCCTGGCCAGAGAGCTGATAAACCACGGGTTGCGTTGTGCAAATTAACACCGGATTGACGCTGGCCAGCACAGGCTCCCAGAATTCATCCAACACGGTTTTTCGACGGCTGTCCGGGAAAAAGAACCAAACCGCAAAAGCCAACACGCCTATGGCAATCACCGCAACCAGCCGCCAACGATTCGTCGGCGAATGGACGGGCGTCGGTGTTTGTTCTGTCGGAGCCGGTTCAGTGGGCCCTGTCATCGGCGGGGTTGCAAACGGAAAGGCGTCGGAATGGCGATTGGCAAGCGAAGCGGCGGCCAGACCGACTTCGATAAATTGTGGGCAATACGACCCTTTGGGCAGTTCGATTCTGACTTCGGCGGTTGGATTTTCCTGGCTGTAAAACTCGTGCAGTTTGTTTCTCAGCGCGTACGCACGATTGCGAACCGCCCCGTCTTCGTTCGGAGAGTACCGGCTGGACCGGTGCATCACCTCGACTCCGATCAGGTATTCGTTGATTTCGTTGCCACGCCCGGCCATTTCCTGTTCGCAAATGAATTTCAGAAAATTCCTGAGTTGTTCGCTGCGGGCAAACGTGTGACTGTTCAGCGCTTTTTCGAGCGCTGCCCGTTTCTGTTCCGCGTCTAAAATATGAGCGTGTCCGGTCATTGCTTGCAGTCTGCTTAGCCGTTGGAATGCCTATACTTAGCTGCAATACCAAACCGTTTGCAAACGGTATGAAAACTTCTCAGCCATCATTTTCCCCGCTAGGATTTGCCGAAAAGTGGATTGGCCAATTTACGTCGTAACCTTTCCATCGGACAAGGGCAGGGCAACAGAATTCTGCGGTTTCGCTTTGCTGGAAAAACCTCATTTAGCCGCACGGCTTTACAAAATAAAACCGACACTTCACGGAGGCATAGCTTTATGCAACGAAGGATTTTCCATTTCCTGGTCCCGGCTTTTTTCTGCATCGCCTTTACCTTGTTGGCGCAAGCGCAAACCAACACCGGCACTTTGACCGGTGAAGTCAATGACACCAACAAAGCGGTCGTTTCAGGCGCGCGCGTTCGGGCCACAAATTTGGCAACGAATATCACCCTGGAGGTGACAACCTCCGGCGCAGGAGTTTTTAGTGTCGCGTCATTACAGCCGGGAACCTATCGCGTAACGGTTGAAGCGGCAGGATTCAAAACCGCCGTCATCGAACCGGTCGAAGTTCTGACCGCCAGCACCGCTTCAATCAAAATCGCGTTGGAAATCGGGCAAACGACCGAAACCGTTCAAGTCGTGGCTGAGAGCGCGTTGCTGTCTCAGGATTCCGCTGCCGTTTCGACGACCATCGAAAACGAACTCATCAAGGAATTGCCCTTTCCTGAACGCAGCGCGTTGGGCGCGGTGATGATTTCGGCGGGCGTCACGGGCGATCCGCAATATCCCGGCGGCGTGCAAAGCGAAGTGCCGGGCCTGTTTTTGAACTTCGCCATTCCCGGCGGCGCAACGCAAATGGGCGGCGGACGTCCTGGCACGGGCTCAGTGTTGGTGGACGGCTCGGACAATTCGCTGGCCAGCCTGGGGCGCACGGGCGTGACGTTTTCCGGCGACACAATCAAAGAAGTCACCGTGCAAGTCACAGGCGTTCCAGCGCAGTATGGACGAACCGGCGGCGGCATCATCAATCAATCTTCCAAAGGCGGCGGCAGCGATTTTCACGGCGGGTTGTTCTGGCAACACACCGATCCGGGAATGCAGGCCTGGACGCACGGCACGCACGAAATCAATCGCGGCCCGCAGAAGCGGCAAAACTATTACAGCGGTTTTGTCGGCGGCCCGATTTCGCTGCCGAAAAAATTCTTCGGCCCGCTGGCTTACAACGAAGACGGCAAGAAGTCCTTTTTCTTTGTTTCGGTCGAACCCTCACGCTACCTCGATCAGTTTTACACCGCCAATCGCGTGCTGACGCCAAAAGAGTTAACCGGCGATTTGAGCGAGAGCCTGGAACTGATCAACCAGTGCTGTGCCGCAACGTTGCAAGCGCAAGGCGTCGAAGCCGCGCTCGCGCAGTTGCGCGGACTTTACGCGCAAGGCCGCGGCCCCCAGCTTTATTACCAGTTTCCGACCAACGCCAACGGCTTTCCGCTGGGCGCACAATACGCGAACAACACGCTTTACCAGCCGATTCCCGGCAATAATCTGTCGCGGCAACTGGCGCAAAACCGTCTGGCGCAGGAAATTTTCAAACTCTATCCGACGCCGTCCAATCCCGGCCCGTTCACGGTCTTCATTCGCCCGGACGGTTTGTGGGATCGCACGGGCGTCAATGCGTTCACGGCGCGCGGAGTCAAAAGCGTAGACAACCGTTACAGTTTCCGCATTGACCACCAGATTTCAGCCAACGACCGCGCCAATTTCCGTTACACATACGTGCCGGTCACCGGAACACGCTTCAACTTTCTGGGCTTCGCATCGCCCGCCAATCCGATTGCACAGGACGACAACAAATCGCGCAATTTCATCTTCAGCGAAACGCATATTTTCGGCGGAACCAAGGTCAATGAATTTCGCGCTTCATACACGCGCGGCACACAGTTTCGCGGCCCGAATGAGTTGGCGCTGTCCAAAGACTGGGGCGCTGAGTTGGGCTTGCTGCCCGCGACGCTTGGCGTAGGTTATCCGGCCATCGGCGGTTTGCCCGCGCCGAATGGCATTGGCTCAGGCGGCGGCACGGGCTTGGTGCTGGATACGAATTTGGGCTTTGCCGATGATTTTTCCATGTTGAAAGGACGGCATGCGTTGAAATTCGGTGCGGACGTACGCTTTTTCCAGGCCAACCGGCTGGACGCGACCGGGGCTTTCGGCGGGTCCTACACCTTCAGCGGATTTACCAACGGGCCGGCCACGCCGGGAGTTGCCGGGCCGTCGGTCGGCGGGTCGAACGTGGCCAGCTTTATTCTGGGCATTATGAGCAACGTCACGGTGCGCCGCGTGCAGATTCCGTTTTATTACCGCTGGAAATATTACGCCGGGTATTTTCAGGATGATTTCAAAGTGCGTCCGAACCTGACCTTGAACCTCGGTGTGCGGTACGACGTGGAAACGCCGCGCGTTGAAAAATATAACCGGCAAGGCTCTTTCAATCCGAACGTGACCGGCACGCTCAACGGCAGACCGGTAACCGGCGGATTCGTCTTCGCTGGCGAAAACGGACGCCCGCGCGGTTTGTGGGGGACCAATTTCAAAGGCGTGCAGCCGCGTTTCGGCTTCGCCTGGACGCCGAAGGATTTTATGACCGTGCGTGGTTCGTACAGCATTTTGCGTCCTGGTTTGACGGGCCTCGGCAATTTCATCATCCCCGATCTGGGCGTGCCGAACACGACCATCGGCGGCGTCAACGGCGGTGTCAACGCTGGCATCGTCAACTACATCACCAACCCGGTCGGGCCGATCCCCGCGCCCGCCGCGCAATCGGGTGGGCCGCTGTTCACGGCGAATTTTGCTGTGCCGTACATTGATCCGAGCGATACCTTCCCCTATGTGCAGCAATGGTCGCTGGCGCTGCAATTCAAACTGACGCGCAGCACGGTGCTCGAAACCTCATACAACGGTTCGCGCGGCACGCATTTGTTCGGCGTGCAACGCGACATCAATTTGCCGAGTTACGACACGCTGATGCAAAAAGTGAAGGAAGGCGCGAACCTGGCCACGCAAACGCCAAATCCGTTCGGGCTGACCGACGCCGCCGGACGCGTGCGCACGATGAATGGCTTTCAAACGTTGCGGCCGTTTCTGCAATTTTTTGATCAGCAGATCGCCAGCATCTGGGATCGCAACGGCAATTCGATCTATCACGGATTGTATGTCTCGCTGCTGCATCGGTTCTCAAAGCGGTTGTATTTCCAGGGCAGTTACACCTGGCAGAAGTCCATTGACGACGTTTCGCAATCAAGCAATTCGGCGGAAGCCGCCATCTTCGGCACGGCCCGCGCGCAGAACCTGACCAACCTCAAGGCCGAACGCGCCGAGTCTACTTACAACGTGCCGCACAAAATCACCTTCGGCTATACCTGGGACTTGCCCGTCGGCAAAGGCCGTTTGCTGGATTTCAAAAACGGCTTCCTGAACAACGTCATCGGCGGTTGGAAAACGTCCGCGCTTTCGACGATTCAAGCGGGTTATCCGGTTTTCGTGCGCCTGGGCAGCGTCGGCTATTTCTTTTCGACCGGTGGCGGCAACGCGCTGGAAGGCGCAACGACGCTGCGCCCGAACGTGATCGCGGGCGTGCCCTTGACCAACAACGACTGGCACAGCGACCCTTACGGCAACAATCAGAACAAACGGCTGATTAACCCGGCGGCGTTCAGCGTGCCCGGTTCGCTCGGCAATCCGGCGTTCGGCAACGCCGCGCGCACACTGTCGGATTTGCGCAATCCCTGGACGGAGTATTTCGACGCGAACGTTTCCAAACGTATTCCGCTGCACGGCGACCGCGTCGCACTGGAATTACGAGGAGACATACTAGGGACGTTCAATCACCCGAATTTCTTCATCAATCCGAATAACGCGCACGATTTCGCCAACGCCTACAACGCGACGACGGGCTTTGTGGTGCGCAGCGATTTCGGCAAATTCGACCGCAACAATACAACCGGGGCACGACTGATTCGTGTCGGCATCAAGCTGGTTTTCTGAAGAAAAAGCTTGCGTCATTTGGGGCATAGTAGCTGCGCCGTCGCCCTGGGCATCAGCGCAGCTACTGCAGCGTTGCGCAGTTTCAACCAGAAGCTCACATTCGCCGCCATCAGCGTTGTTTCGGGCAAGCACGAAGTGCTGTATTGGCGTTACAGCGCACCACAATACGCCGTGCGGGCGGGCGATTGGAAACTGTTGTTTCTGGATAACACGCTGCGACTGTACAACCTTGCCGCCGATCCGGGCGAGCGACCCAACCTGGCCGAGACGAATCCCGCCAAACGCGATGAGCTGAAACAACTTTACGAGCCATGGAACGCGCAGTTGCCCCCCGCGCCGTAGCTTCACGCAAAGCGACGAAACACGAAATTGATCACGCTGGGGCTGACGGCAGTCTGGCAAATGCCCGGCAGCCGCCTTGCCCACGACTACCATAGGGCATCAGCAGCGCCGATTAGCGGATTTATTCATTGGTGCTGGCCGTGCTCTCGGTGGTCGCCCGGCTGGCTTCCGGCACGGCGGGCAGCCCTATTGATCCAATAAACGCGCAGCGACAGAAAATCAGCCACGTGCCTGCTCAGTCCCGGAAATCGCCTAACCAATCAACAGAACTAACCGTTCATTGAAAGTTCGTCGTCGCGATGAGCGCGTTATGGCATTTCTACGGGCGATGATTCGCTCCCTTATTGCATTGTTGTTTCTGTCGTGGATGGCAACGTGTTCCGTTGTGGCGGACGCAGGCGCCCATCAAAGCCGTGAGTCTGGCGAGATGCGCTGCACCGCCAGTGATTGATGGCGTACTGAACGCAGCCGAATGGCAAGGCGCGCCAGGAGCCAAGCTCAAAGGAGAAAAGGAAGCTCCGCCAGAACCTGACGCATCTCAACATTGATTGTTTTGACTCAGCCCTGAACTTGCCCGGATTTTTTTGACAAAGCGGGTCTGGATTTTGATTGGCGTTTGGCAGATGACGCGGCCTGTTTGCGTTTTTGGGGCGCGCCTTCTTCTTCAGTGCGGTAAGCCTGATGCGCCAGCAACAAATGTTCCTGCATGGCGGCGCGGGCTTCGTCTGCTTTGTGCTGACGAACTGCGCGATAAATGCGTTGGTGCATGGCCAGCGACTCTGTGAAATCGTGTGCGCGGGCAATGGTCGCGCGTCGCCGGTCGTACATCACGGCGGAAACCATTTCGACCAGCGCGGCCAGAATCGGATTGCCCGACGCCGCCGCCAGAGCGCGATGAAATTTGATGTCGTGAATCAAGTATTGCTGCGGATCAACCAGCGCGGCATACATCTCAGAAATTTCTTCGGCCAGGGTCGCCAGGTCTTCACTGGTGGTGCGTTCCGCCGCCAGCCCCGCAATTTGGACTTCCAGCACATAACGCGCCTCGAACAATTGATCGAAACTGAAACCGTGCAGGGCCGCCATCAAACTGATTTGTTCGCTGTCCAGGGACGGGCTATCCGCTACGTACGTGCCCGATCCATGACGCGCCTGCAAGACGCCCATTGTCACCAGCGTGCGTATTCCGGCGCGCAAAGAAGGACGGCTGATGCCCAGTTGTTTCGATAATTCGCGTTCCGCCGGCAGCCGGTCGCCCGGGCGCAAATCGCCACGAGTAATCATCGTGCGAATGCGCGCAACCACATGTTCTGCCGTCGGGCCGCTGAGATTGTCTGCGGGGAGACCTGTCTTTGTACTTCTTGTCTTTTCCATGACTTGTAAAATCTTCGCCCAAGCTTTCGCGAGAGGTTTTACCACTACTCGAAATCGGAGACGTGTGTACTACCGGATTTCGAGTTTTGTCAATCGGGCAAATCGGCAATCAATTTTCCTGCTTTTCCTGTTGATAAGCTCGCTTCGCTGTCATTGACAGTTTTTTTTAGACCGTGCTATAAGCCTCGCCGACCTGAAAGTGGTCATACCACTTTAAAACATACGACAGACTGATAGCAGTAAAAAGCCGCTGGGATAATTTCACGAACAACCTTTTCAAAGACCTTTTCCCAAGGAGATTTCCGCCATGCCCAGATCGAAGCTGCGTTTTTTGTCCGCGCTTGTCTTATGTGCCGCGTTTTGGTTGCCGGCAGCCGCACAAAGTGTTTCCGGCAAAATCTCAGGCACGGTTGTGGATGATTCCGGCAGAGTTCTGGCCGGGGCAACCGTGACGCTGATTAACGAGCGCACAAATGATGCGCGTAATGTGACGACCAACGACTCAGGCGATTTTATTTTTAATGCAATTCAGCCGGGCTATTACACCGTCAAGGTCGAACAGCGAGGCTTCAGCGTCTTTCAGCAACAAGGCATTGTGCTGACGGCCACCGAGCATCGTTCGGTGGGTGAAGTGCAGTTGAAAGTCGGGCAATTGACCGAAACCGTGACCACCGTGGCGGAAGGCACGCCGGTGCAAACGGAAAGCACTGAGCATTCGGCGCTCATTACCTCCAAACAGATTGACCAGATTTCGATCCGCGGGCGCGATGTGACGGCGCTGTTGAGAGTTCTGCCCGGCGTTTCCTATCAGGGGCAGAGCGAATCTGCTGGAAACGGCTTCGGCAGCGGCATCCCAAACATTCAGGGCGGACGCAACACGCAAAGCACCATCAACGTGGACGGACTGCGCGGCAATGACCTGGGCAGTCCCAGCACCTTCAGCAGCACAGTCAATTTCGACGCCATCGGCGAAGTCAAAGTGCTGCTCAACAGCTATCAGGCTGAGTACGCCACCAACAGCGCGGCCAGCATCAACGTCATCACCAAATCCGGCACCAGCCAGTATCACGGTGGTGGGTACTGGTACAAACGGCACGAACAATTCAACGCGCAGAACTTTTTCAACAACCTGAACAGAGTCAACAAACCGCGTTATCGTTTCAGCACACTGGGTGCAACGCTGGGCGGGCCGGTCTGGTTACCGAAGATAGGCGACAAGATCAAAGACAAACTGTTTTTCTTTTATTCCTTTGAAGATTCGCAAACGCTCAATCCGCAGGCGCTGCGAACCGTCACGGTTCCGACAGCGGCAGAACGAAGTGGAGATTTTTCAAAATCCTTTTTGGGGTTAAATTCCAGCGGCGTTCCGAACCCCGTGTTCATCCGCGATCCGCTGAAAACAGGCAATTGCACGGCCACGGACAAAACGGCCTGTTTTGACAACAACATCGTTCCGGCCAATCGGATCAACAAAAACGGTCAGGCGCTGCTCAACGTTCTGCCGCAACCGAACGCGCTTGATCTGAACATCACGCGCGGCAATTACAATTACACCTTTCAGGAAAGCATCAAGATTCCCAAACGCCAGAACCTTTTCCGCGTGGATTACAAACCCAGCGAGAAAAATACGTTTTACGTGCGCGGTTCAACGTGGTTTGCCGACAATCAGGGCATTGCGGTTCCGGCAGGAACGGCAAACTGGGGACTGGCCGGATTGCATTACACCTATACGGACAACGGCATCACCGGTAACTGGACGCGCCTGATTTCGTCGCAAATCGTCAACGAAGCGACGCTCGGCGTGCGCCACGGCGTGGAAAAAGGGCCGCCCCTGAACGATGCCGAACTGGCCAAGCTGCAACGCAAAACCTACGGGTTCTCGCTCGGGCAATTTTTCCCCGCACTCAATCCGCTCAACATCATTCCGCAGGTGACTTTCAACAACATCACCAACGCGGCGAACATTACCTATGACGGGCGCACGCCGCTGCGCGGCGCAGACACGCTCATCACCTTCAACGATACGATTTCCTACACCAAAGGCGCTCATATCATGAAAGCGGGCTTTTACGCCGAACGCGCCAGAAATTACGAAGGCGCGACTTCGACTTTTGCCGGAGCCTTTGTCTTTCAAAACGACCTCAACAACCCGCTCAATTCCGGCTACTCTTACGCCAATGCATTGCTTGGCAATTTCCAGCAATACACTGAATCCAATTCACGCCCCAGCGGCGAAGGCCGTCAAAGCATTGTCGAATGGTTTGTGCAGGATTCCTGGAAGGCCACACGCCGTCTGACGATTGAAGCCGGCGTGCGTTTCGCGTGGTTCAATCAGTGGTATCAGAGCAACAACAAGGCTTCGATCTTTTCAATCGAACGTTATGACCCGAAAAAAGCGCCGAAGCTTTATGCTCCAACCTGCGCCGTTCCCGTGGCGGCCAATGAAACGTGTGCGGCGGCTAATCGCCGCGCCTTGAATCCCGTCAACGGACAGATTCTGCCCGCCGTGTTCATTGGCGGCTTCGTGCCGAATTCGGGCGATCCGTACAACGGCATGGTGCTGGCAACGGACAAAAACTATCCGCGCGGATTCCGCAATCAGCAGCCCGTTCAGGTGCAACCGCGCTTCGGGTTTGCCTGGGACGTGAAAGGCGATGGCAAACTCGCCATTCGCGGCAACGTGGGAGTCTTCAATCAAACCCGCGTGAGCGCCAATGCCGTGTGGAACGACGTGTCACGCAATCCGCCCATCACCGATACGCCGCGCATTTTGTACGGCAACATGGACAATCTGCTCAGTTCCAGCGGTACGCTGTTTCCGGCCAGCGTGGCCAGCTTTGAACTCGAAGCCAACACGCCTGTGACCTACAACTATTCGCTTGGCGTGCAGAAAGACATCGGTTGGGGAACCGTCGTGGATATTGCCTATGTCGGTTCGCAAAGCCGCCATTTGCAACAGGCACGCAATATCAATGCGCTGCCTTATGGCACGAACTTCCTGAAAGCTTCGCAGGATGCAACGCGCTATCCCGGCGGAATCGTGCCCGACGCGCAAACCGGTTTGCGCGCTGATTACGTCGCGGCGGGTTTGAAATTCAACGGCGCAACCGTTTTGCCGGCGGACTTCCTGCGTCCGTACGCCGGTTATACGAACATCACCTACTTCGAAAACGCGGGCACGGCCAATTACAACGGACTGCAAGTGGCGCTTAATCGGCGCTTCACGCGCGGCGTGCAATTCGGCATTGCCTACACTTATTCGAAGACGATGGATTATGCAGACGATGACCGCTCGACAGTGGCGACCTATCGCCCCTTGCGCATCTGGAATTACGGCAGAGCGGGTTTCGATCAAACGCATGTTTTCGTCCTGAACTACACCTGGGATTTGCCGCGTGCCAGCAATTTGATGAACAACATTGTCGTCAAATCGCTGTTCGACAACTGGCAGTTATCCGGGCTGACGGCATTTGCCAGCGGCACACCATCGGGCGTGGGCTTTTCAACGGTGGACGGCGTGGACATTACGGGCGGCGGTGACGGCGCGCGCATTGTCCTCACAGGCAATCCGCTGCTGGACAGAGGCAGCCGCAAGAATGCGCAGTTGTCCAATGGCCTAATCAGCACGCCGGTCTGGTTCAACACGTCTGTCTTTGCCCGCCCGACGCCGGGCAATTTCGGCAACGCGCCGAAAGATGTGTTTCGTTTACCAGGGACGGCGAATTTCGACCTGTCCCTGTTCAAAAACATTCCGCTTGGCAATGAACGGCGTTACCTGCAATTCCGCTGGGAGTTGTATAACGTGTTTAATCACACACAGTGGTCAGGCGTGAACTCAACGGCACAATTCAGTGCGCCGGATGCGAATGGCGTTGTGACACAAACCAATCCGAATTTTGGCTTGGTCACCGCCGCGCGTGAACCACGCTATATGCAATTATCCTTGCGGCTGACTTTTTAATTTTCAGGACTTGCGCAAAACCCGGGAACGCGGGCCTCCTGCCCGCCAAAAAAAGAAGTCGCGAAGCTTCTTTTTCTCTTGTCTTTGCGTAAGGTCTAACAGTCCGCCTGCATAATTGCGATCTGGAATGCGGTTGATTGATTTGCGTTTGCGCGCAAAGCGGTCAACCGCTTTCCGAGCGTTAAGGCTCAGTTGTAAACATCAGAATGACAAAAAAACATTGAGTGAAACTGGGCTGGCTGATGAAAAAACAAGGCGTTTATTTTTGTTTCCTGTGCTTGTTGTGTGCGTCGGGCGCTGGCGCAAATCTTCAATGCCGGGCGCGGACAACGCTTCGTCCACTCATTCGGCAACTAATGCCGTTGCTCAACTTTGCCATCCTTTCCACGCCAACAGCGCGATGACCGTTTCCAATCCAAGTATGGCGAAGACGGCAGCGAAGGAAATTGCCTGTCGCGGAGCAAGCAATTTCACTTCGCCGTCGTAACCGCGCGCCATTAGCGCGGTTTCCACCCGCCGCGCGCGGTCGAGTGAATGAATAAAAAGCGAAGTGGC
>JAEUQO010000145.1 GCA_016789605.1 Acidobacteriota bacterium | reverse complement strand
AGACGATTGCCAAAATGTTGATCGCGGAATAACGCTGCATCCTGAGCGAAAACAGGTACCGCAATGAAGGGCACGAAGGGAGGAAGGCGAAAAACCTTTCCTTCGTGCTCTTCGTTTGTTCGTGGCCAAACGGTCGTTGTTAGAACGTGATTGGCAGCGCTCGTCGGCAGGCGCGTGGCAACTGTGCCGGTTGGATTACGCGATTCGTTCAGTTCGTGCAGACACAGGAAATACGCAGTGAATCATCCTCTTTTCGATAAGTTACAAGCCTTGGCCGCCGCACAAAGCACGGGCGAAGCTCCGCAAGAAGCACCGACAACGGCGGTTGCGCCACCTGTGAGCAAAGCGCCAGAAACGCCCGCAGCGCTGACAGCGTCAACAGCTGCAGAACCGCCCGAATGGCTGGAACTTGACTTGTCCGAACCGCCGCCCGATGTGTTTTCTGATTGGCAGGAACCGGTTGCCGTCGCGCCGAAACAGGATTATCTGGCGGGGTTGAATCCGCAACAGCGCGAAGCCGTGATCACGGTTTCGGGGCCGGTATTGATTTTGGCCGGTGCGGGCAGCGGCAAAACGCGCGTCATAACTTTTCGCATGGCGCATATGATCGAAAATTGCGGTGTGCGTCCAGACAACATTCTGGCGGTGACCTTTACCAACAAAGCCGCTGGCGAAATGCGCGAACGCGTCGAAAAGTTGCTGTCGGGCAGACCGCGCGTCAGCTCGCCGTTGCTTTCGACGTTTCACTCGTTGTGCGTGCGGATTTTGCGGCGCGACATAGACAAGCTGGGCAAAGGCTATACGAAGTCGTTCACGATTTACGACGCCGACGATCAGCTAAAACTGCTGCGCCATTGCATCAAGGATTGCGGGTACGACGACAAACAATTGACCGCGCGGCAGGCGCAAACCGCCATCAGTGGCGCCAAGAATCGCGGCGAAGACCCGGAACTGTTTTCTTCAAAAACCGAATACGGTGATCAGCGACGCGCGGCCACCGCACGCGTATATGCGCTCTATGAACAGCGGCTGCAAGCGGCCAACGCGCTCGATTTTGATGATCTGCTGATTCGCACGGTGCAGTTGCTGCGGCATTCGGCTGAGGTGCGCAAGTATTACCACCAGAAATTCCGTCACGTGATGATTGACGAATTTCAGGATACAAACGGCATTCAATACAGTCTGGCGCGGTTGATTGTCGAAGGCGATCTGGCCTTGAACCTGGGCCGTCGCCCGGCAGATTTCTGGACCAATCGCAGTCTCTGTGTGGTGGGCGACGAATCACAGGCGATTTATGGCTGGCGCGGATCGGATTTCAACATCATTCTGAATTTCGAGCGCGACTTTCCCGGCACCAAAACCATCAAGCTGGAAGACAATTATCGTTCGACCAAGCGCATTCTGGATGCCGCCAATCAGGTCATCGCGCACAACACGCAACGTTTTGACAAACGGTTACGCGCCAATGCCGCCGAAGGCGATTTGATTCGTTACGCGCAATTGCTCGACGGCGAAGCCGAAGCCCGCTGGGTCGTCAACCAGATCGAAGAGCATCAGCGCCGCGAACCCGGTTTGCGCACTGCCGTGCTTTATCGCACCAATGCGCAATCGCGTTCGTTGGAAGAGGCCTGCCGCCGCGCTGGATTGCGTTACAACCTGGTCGGCGGATTCAGCTTTTACGAGCGCGCCGAAGTCAAAGATGTGATTGCGTATCTGAAGCTGGCGCTCAACCTGCACGATTCGATGGCGCTGTTGCGCATCATCAACACGCCCGCGCGCGGCATTGGCAAAACGTCCATTGATGAAATCGAACGGCAAGCCAAAGCCCTGGGCGCGTCGCATTGGGAAGCGCTCAATACCATCATCGAACAGAATCTGTCGGCTGCGCGCACGGTTTCGGTGCTGACGGCGTTTCGCAACATCATCAATGGCTTGAGCGAAAAGGTGGCGCAACCCGACCGGCCGCTTTCTGAAATCGTGAAAGCAGCGGTGACCGACAGCGGTTACGAACAGATGTTGCGCGACGAAAAGACCGAAGAAGCCGAAGCGCGCTTGCTGAACCTGGACGAGTTGGTCAACGCCGCCGCCGAATCAGAATCACGCGGCGAAACCTTGCGCGACTTTTTGGATCACGCGGCGCTGGTGGCCGACACCGACGATTACAAAGCCGAGGCCAACGTCACCCTGATGACCATGCACTCGGCCAAAGGCCTGGAATTTCCGTTGGTGTTTATCGTTGGGCTGGAAGAAAACCTCTTTCCGCATTCGCGCGCGAACGAAGACCCCGCGCAATTGGAAGAAGAACGCCGGTTGTGTTACGTCGCCATCACGCGCGCCGAAAAATACCTGTATCTGACGCACGCCATGAAACGCCGCGTCTATGGCGACGAAATGCCCGCCGAGCCGTCGCGCTTCCTGAATGAATTCCCGCTCGCATTGCTCGAAGATTTGTCAAAAGCACCCAGTTGGCTGCGCTTTGCCAAAAAAGGCTCGACGATGGAAAACCGCGAAGCGGCGCGTGCTTTGCGCGGCGAATCGTATTCCGCGCCAACGCCGCCCAAACGCACGAGCAATTATGCCGGCCAGACTTACAACACGACCGACAGCGTGAAAGAGTTTTTTGCGCGGCAGGGCAAAAAGGTTGACGTGAAACCTGAGCCGACACGCTTTGAGTCGCGCGCGAACACCAGCGCTTCGCCCACAGCAGGCAGCAGCGCAGAAGGCCCGCGCTTCAAAATCGGCGCGCGCGTCAAACACGCCAAATACGGCGTCGGCATCGTCATTCGGCGCGAAGGCGACGGCGAAAACACCAAACTGACCGTCAATTTTCCCGGCTTCGGACAAAAGAAGCTGATCGAAAAATTCGCAGGGTTGGAACGGGCTTGAAAGAGAAGGAATGATGACCATATGTCTACGGTAGTGGTGGTGAAAAAGAATGGCCGTGTGAGCATCGCGGCGGATACGTTGACCAGTTGGGGCAATATGAAACTGGGCGCGGAGCATCTGACAGGCAACAACAAAATCGTGCCGGTGGGAGATTCCTTCATTGGCATCACAGGCTCTGCCGCGCACAAACTGGTCATTCAAAGCTATTTCGAGAAGTGCAAAAAGTATTCGTTCAAAAACAAGCTGGCGATTTTTGAAACCTGGCGCACGATGCACAAATCGTTGAAAGAGCATTACTACCTGAACGTGAAAGACGGAGACGACATCTCTTATGAAACGTCACAGATGGAAGTGCTGATTGCCAATCCGCACGGCATTTTCGGGGTGCCATCGCTGCGTGAAGTCATGGAATATGAAAAGTTCTGGGCGTTTGGTTCGGGCACGGATTTCGCGCTCGGCGCTCTGCAATGTTTATATGACCGGTTTGACGACGCCGAAGAGATTGCGCGTCGCGCGGTAGAAACAGCGGCGGTTTTTGACAACGGAACGGCGTTGCCGCTGACCGTTCACACGGTCGAACTTGTGAAATCGAGACGAAAGAAATGAAAGCTGAAGCGCAAAAGATCGGCTTTGTCAGCCTTGGCTGTCCCAAGAATCTGGTCGACAGCGAAGTGATGATGGGCCAACTGAAACAACACGGATACGAATTGACCACCGACCGCGAAGCCGCCGATGTGATGGTGGTCAACACCTGCGGTTTTATCCAGACCGCCAAAGAAGAATCCATCAACACCATTCTGGAAATGGCCGCGTTGAAAGAGTCTGCCAATCTGAAACGGCTGGTTGTGGCGGGCTGTTTGGTCGAGCGGTATCGGCAGGATTTGCTCAACCAGTTGCCTGAAGTTGACGCGGTGCTGGGCACCAGCGAACTGGAAAAAATTGTCGCCGCCGTAGACCCGGCAGCCGCAGCCGCACAAGACGCCGCGTTTGTCAGCTCCAATGCCTGGATGACGCGCGGATTGCCGACCTATCTGTATGACGAAACTTCGCCGCGCGTGTTGGCGACGCCGAAGCATTTCGCCTACGTCAAAATCGCCGAAGGCTGCGACCATACCTGCGCGTTTTGCGCCATTCCGCAAATGCGCGGCAAATATCGCAGCCGCCGCGCCGGTTCGATCCTGCGTGAGGCCGAAAGCCTGGCCGCGCAAGGCGTCAAAGAGTTGGTGCTGATTTCGCAGGATTCGACGCAGTACGGATTGGATTTGGGGATCAAAGACGGATTGGCTGATCTGTTGCGCAGCCTGGCCAAAGTGGACGGCATCGAGTGGATTCGCGTGATGTACACCTATCCGAATAGCTTGAGCGATGCGACGCTGTTGGCCATGGCTGAAGAACCCAAGGTTTGCAATTACCTTGATATGCCGTTGCAACACGCCAGCGCCAACATCCTGAAACGCATGCGGCGCGGAGGCAATCGCCAACTGCTCGAAAAACTGATGACGCGCGCCAAACAGTTCGTGCCAGACATTACCTTGCGCACGACCTTGATCGTCGGCTTTCCCGGCGAAACCGACGAAGATTTCAACGAGTTGCTGCAATTCGTGCGCGATGTGGAATTCGACCGCGTGGGCGTGTTCACCTATTCCGACGAAGAAGGCACGCACGGTTACGACCTGGATGGCAAAGTTCCGGCGACGGTGATGCGTTCGCGCCGGGCAAAACTGATGCGCGAACAAAAACAGATTTCCAAACGCAAAAACAAGGCGCTCATTGGCAAACGCTTTCGCGCCTTGCTCGAGGGCGTTTCGTCAGAAACCGATCTGCTTTTGCAAGCGCGTCTGGAATCGCAAGCGCCCGAAGTAGACGGCCACGTCTTGATCAACGACATTCCCGACGAATTCACCGCGCAGGCGGGCGATTTTGTCGAAATCGAAATTACCGAAGCGCACGAATACGATCTGGTTGCGCGTGTGATTTAAGCCCCGATGCTCAAACGAAAGATCGCAGAAAGTAAATCCAAGCGCGGACAGGCGTTGGTCATTAACGGTTGGCAAGACTGGCTGGCTGTGTTTGTGGCCACGGGCGGCGGCGCTGGCATGGTTCCCTTTGGCCCCGGAACGTGGGGATCAATCGTCGGTTTGTTGATCGCCTATGGCCTGACGGATGTGTTTGCCGACAATGTCATCTGGCTGCAAAACAGCATCATCCTGGTCAGCGTGTTTCTGGCGGCCATCGGCATTTGGTCGGGCAGCCGCGCCGAAACCATTTTTCAGCAAAAAGACGCCGGGCAGGTCGTGATTGATGAAGTTTGCGGACAAGTCATGTCGTTTGCCTTTATCGCGCCGTTTGTGGCGCAACTGGGACAGCGCTGGCGCTGGTGGATGATTGCCGGGTTCGCCTTCTTTCGCCTGTTCGATATTTTCAAACCCTACCCGATCAACCGATTGCAGGATTTGCACGGCGGTTTCGGGGTGATGATGGATGATGTGTTGGCGGGCATTTATGCCGCCGCATTGCTTTCGTTACTGATGACGCTTGCCGTTTAGATCGGTTTTCAATTCGCTTTACGGATTCGCCACAGAGCCACGGAGGCTCAGAGAAATGCTTAGAAATCTCTGTGGCCCTGTGCCTCTGTGGCAATCCCCGTACGCCAAAATGAAATCTGATCTAGGATTCAAATTTGCTGTTTGTTCCCCGGTCTGTTTCCCGATCATTAACCCTATGTTGAATGCCGAAATCATTGCCATTGGCTCAGAGATGTTGACGCCCTTTCGCGTAGACACCAATTCGTTGTGGTTGACCGAGCGGCTCAATGCGCTGGGCATTGACGTGAAGCTCAAAACCGTTGTCGGCGACGACGAAGCGCGCCTGGAAGAAACCATCCGCGACGCGATGAAACGTTCCGAGATTGTGATTTCGACCGGCGGGTTGGGGCCGACCGAAGACGACATCACGCGCAAGATTTTTGCCCAGGTGCTCAAACGCGAGCTGACGCTAAACGAAGAGATTTTGGAAAAACTGCGCGCGCGCTTTGCCAAACGCAACATGCCGATGCCCGAAATCAACGCGCGTCAGGCATTGGTCATGAACAACGCCGACATTTTGCCCAATCCGAATGGCACCGCGCCCGGCATGTTGATTCAGGAAGGCAAATGCACCGTCGTGCTGTTGCCCGGCCCGCCGCGCGAAATGCGGCCTATGTTCGACAATTTCGTCGCGCCGGTGTTGAAACAGCGCGTCGGCGACGTGCTGATTTTGCGCCGTAAACTGACGCTGTTTGGTTTGGGCGAATCTGCGGTGGATGAGCTGGCTGCGCCGATTTACACGAAATACAAAAATCCTTCGACCACGATTTTGTTCAAGGATGGCCAGATCGAATTGCACCTGACCGTGCAGGTCACCAACGAAGCCGAAGGCAGGCAGTTGCTGGACGAAGTCACCGCGCAACTCTATGGCGTGTTGGGCGATTACCTCTTTTCGCAATCGGATGACACCTTGGAGCAAGTGGTCGGCGCGTTGTTGCGTCAGCACAATGCCAGCGTCGCGACAGCAGAAAGCTGCACCGGCGGATTGCTGGCAGGTCGCTTGACCGAAGTGCCCGGCAGCTCTGATTACTTTATTGAAGGCGTCGTTACTTATTCCAACGAAGCCAAGATGCGTATGCTCGGCGTGTCGCAAGAGTTGCTGGCCGAACACGGTGCGGTCAGCGAGCCGGTTGCGTGCGCAATGGCAGAGGGTGTGCGCAAACTCGCGGGCACAACGCTTGGCATCGGCATCACGGGGATTGCCGGGCCGGGCGGCGGCAGCGAAGAAAAACCGGTCGGGTTGGTTTATATGGCGTTGGCCAGCGAAAACGGCGTTACCGCGCGTAAGTTCATCTTTCCCGGTGACCGCCAGTTTATCCGTACGTTGGCCGTGAATGCGGCGCTGGATTTGATCCGGCGCAAATTGCGCTGACTCCTTAACGGGAGGGAATGATATGCGGCGAAAGGTCTGGCGGGTTGTTGCGGCGAATTGCGCCATCGCGCTGACGGCGTTGTGGTGGGCTGCCTGTCTGCGCCCGGTTCAGGCGCAGGAGGAAAAGAAACGCGAGAAGCTCGGTTCCAGCCTGAAGCGTCTGAAATGGGACGAGCAAAAAGGCGCTGCGGTTGAGAAAACCAAAAAAGAGCCCGAACGGAAACCGGCTGCTGCCGCCGATCCTGATGTGTTGCGCATTGAAACGCCGCTGGCTGTCTTTGACTTGCTGGTTGTGGATCGTCACGGACGCGTGATTTCCGGCCTGACCAAAGACGATTTTGTCGTTGCCGAAGACGGCGTCCGGCAGCAAGTCAGCACCTTTTCGCTGGGCGACAACGTTGAGCAACCGCGTTCGATTGTGCTGATCATTGATTACAGCAGCAGCCAGCTTCCGTTTTTGAAAACAAGCATCGCCGCCGCCAAAACGCTGGTCGAGCAATTGGGGCCAAAAGACAAAATGGCGGTGGTGACCGATGATGTGTCATTGCTGCTTGATTTCACCTCGGACAAAACCCGGTTAAAAGCCGGGTTGGACTTGGTGCTGGAAAAACCGCTCAGGAAAAACGCGTACGGCCGCAGCGAACAATACACGGCTTTGCTGGCGGTGTTGCGAGAAATGGCCAGTGAAGAAGAGCGGCCCATCGTGATTTTTCAAACGGATGGTGATCAGCTCACCTATTTGAGAGCGCAGGATGACGGACGCCGATACAAACGCTCGCCGAAAGAAGTGGAATTCGGGTTGGCAGACGTCGTTGCCGCTGCGCAGCGGTCTCATACCACCATTTACTCCGTGATTTCCGGCATACGGTTTTTAGACCTGGCTCCGTCGCAAAAACAGGAGCGGGCAAAACGCCTTCTGGAATCCCGGTCTTCTTACACGGGCGTTGGCTACGCGCTGTTTTTGGAACGCGCGACCGAAAATACTGCTTATCTGGAATCGCTGGCTGAGTTTTGGACCACCGTGCAAGCCGCGCTTGCCAACATCGCGAGCGGTTCAGGTGGCTGGCACGAATTTTTGGAATGGCCTGAACAAGCCGCCGGGATTTATACGAAAATCCTGAACGATATCAACCGGCGCTATATCATTGGTTACTCTCCCACCAACGACGCGCGCGATGGCAAATTGCGCAAGGTTCAGTTTGAAGTTCGCGGTCACCCGGAATATGTGGTTGTGGGCCGCCGTTCGTATTACGCGCCAGCACAGTGAGCATTCGCCAGTTCGGTCAAGCTTGCTCGCAAACGGCATGCGCGCCTGATTTCCTGCACCTGATTTCTTGCGTCCGAATTCTTGCGTCCGAACTCTTGATTGATAAAGAAGACACCATGAGCTATCTCGCCCTTATACTCGCTTATCTGCTTGGTTCGATTCCGTTTGGCTATTTGTTGGTCAAATGGAAAAGCGGCGCGGACATTCGCCAGACCGGCAGCGGCGGCACCGGCGCGACCAACGTTTCACGCAAAGCGGGCAAAGCCGTGGGCATTCTGACGCTGGTGCTGGATGCGCTCAAAGGCGTGTTGGCCGTATTTCTGGCGCGTTGGTTAACGGGCGATGCGGGTACTTCGTGGATTGTCGCGGGGGCCGCAGTGTTGGCGGTCGTCGGGCATTGCTTTCCGGTCTGGTTGAATTTCAAAGCAGGCAAAGGCGTGGCCACAGGCTTGGGTGTGTTTCTGGCGATTGTGCCCTGGGCGGTGTTGGTTGCCCTGGTGGTGTTCGTGCTGATTGTCTGGCGCACGCGATATGTCTCGCTCGGTTCGATTTGCGGTGCGGCAGTGGTGCCGGTCGCTGTCATGGCGCAGCAGTTTTTCATTTCGCCGCTGGCAGATTTTGTGCCTGTGGTGGCGGCGTTATGCGCGGTGTCGGTGCTGGTCATCGGCAAACATTCTGAGAACATCGAACGATTGATCGCAGGCACGGAAAACAAGTTCGGCGTGACAAAATGAAAACGATTGCGATCATTGGCGCGGGCAGTTGGGGCACGGCGCTTTCGCTGGTGGCGGCGCGTGCCGGAAACCAGGTGCGTTTGTGGGCGCACAGCGCGGAAGTCACCGACGCATTGCAACGCACGCGGGAAAACAACATTTACCTGCCCGGATTTGCGCTGCCAGAGGCGATCCAGCCGACCAATGATCTGGCCGAAGCGTTGCACGATGCCGAATTGGTGCTGACGGCGATTCCTTCGCACGTTTGCCGCGAGATTTACCAGCGCATGTTGCCGCATCTGCGTCCGCAGATGATTTTTGTCAACGCGACCAAAGGCATCGAAAACGATTCGCTGATGCGCATGGAAGAAGTCGTGCGTGAGGTGCTTTCGGCGCATTTCGCGCCGCGCTATGTGGTGCTTTCGGGGCCGAGTTTTGCCGCCGAAGTCGCGCGCGACGAACCTTGCGCAATCGTGGCTGCCGCGCACACCGCCGCCTGGGCGGCAGAGGTGCAACAGGCATTTTCGACTAGCCGGTTTCGTGTCTATACCAACAACGACGTGACCGGCGTCGAAATCGGCGGTTCGATTAAAAACGTGCTGGCGATTGCCACGGGCGCAGTCAACGGATTGGGCTTGGGCTACAATAGCGCGGCTGCGCTGGTGACGCGCGGACTGGCGGAAATGACCCGGTTGGCCGTTCGCTTGGGAGGCCGGGCAGAAACACTGGCCGGGTTGGCGGGGTTGGGCGATTTGGTGTTGACCTGTTTCGGCAGTTTGTCGCGCAACCGCAGCGTAGGATATGAATTAGGGCGCGGACGCAATCTGGC
>JAEUQO010000085.1 GCA_016789605.1 Acidobacteriota bacterium | reverse complement strand
CATTCACTCCCCTTAATCGTTAACCCAAATGAACGAACCACCCCACATCTTTGAGCCCCCAACTTCGTTTCCGACTGTGTCTCGCAATGTTATCCGTGCAGTATCAGGCTCAGTTGGGCTGTGAATTGCGGCCCAAGCCTTCCAAACCATTTGGGCCATCTGAAGACGCACAGCCTTAGGTTGATAATGCCATCGCTGCGTCACCGTCACTTTCAGGTTGTCTGGGTTAGCGTCGGCCACAGTCACATTGGCAATGTATACCTTGATTTCTGGAGCGGAGAAAGTCGCGCGGAACTGTTCTACATGCTGCCGCGAGACTTCAACACTCTGCGGAGATATAGGTTTGGATTTGTCATTGAGGAAAACGATGAAGAGCGTCAAAAGGGCGCCCAGGCCAAACAGCAACCCAAGGCAGCCCCAGGTTGCAGACTTAAAAAAGCCCCTCTTTGGCTGCGGTGAAATATTCTCCATTTTTTACTCCTAGGCTTGAAGTGAACTGACTGGAAGCGGAGTATTTCACGAAGAGGGCGGGCGGTCAATTTTGACAAACGTTGTGCGAACTTGGGGGGCGATTGTCGTCCTTTTCTTTAGGGTGTGAGTTTTGTTCTCCCCCAAGCCCTCCCCATCGTGCCTAACCAACTGCGTTAAAACGATATACACCGTGCCTGGTCGAAAACCGAAAAGAGGCATTGTGCCCGTTGACCTTCTGATCAAATGGTTTGAAAACCTGCCCCCTGCTCAGAGAAATCTAGATCAGCCAAACCTCCGCTCTTGCTTGACCGCGCGCGCCATCAGCCCGCGCCCTTGCGAATTGCGCGTGGCCTTTTCGACGACAGCCACGGCTTCGTCTTCTGACATGCCATTGTGAATGAAGACGTTGACCTGCACGACGCTCTCGCCGCCCGTTGGCAACGGCGTGATGAAGGGCGCGGCAATGCCGCCCGTGGCGAAGGCCTGGACAGGGTTGGCGGTGGGCGTCGGATGCGCGCCTGCGCCAGGTACGCCGGCAATTTGAAACACGTTGGGACCGGCCAGCGCAGCAATCTTGGCTTGCTGTTCGAGTGTCAGCACCATTTCGCGTGGACGCATCAACGCCAGCACTTCGTCAAAGCCACGATCAATGCCCGGCACGACGCCGCCCAGCGCGAATTCCGCCTTGATTTCCCGCCCGCCAAACGTGCCTTCTTTCAGGCGTTTCAATTGCTCTTCGACGACGGGGATGACTTCTTTTTCGAACAGATTGCGTAAGTCACGCGTCTGGTTCTTCAACCGGCTTTCGCGCACGCTCTTGGATTTGATGGTGTTGATCTGCGCCACGAACGTGGCCAGGATTTCCGAGTCAAAGAGTTGCCGCGCCTGCTCCACGTTGAGCTGCAGCGAATCATTCTTGACGGAGTCGCGCACCTCGAAGATGGCGTCCACAGCCTGTTGCAGGAAATCCCCTGACGTTTTTTCGTCGCGCTTGCGCTGTCGCGCGCGGCCCAGCAGGAAGGCAATCGGCAAAACGGCTGCGCCAATCGCAGCGGTGATGGGATTGGAAAAGAGACCCGCGAACGCGCCCAGCAAGCCCGCGCTGCCTGCCAGCGCCGCCGGAGCCGCCGTCAGCCCAATGCCCAGCAATGCGCCACCTGCGCCCCCCAAAATCTTGGTCAGCGTGTCCGTGCCCAGCGATGACCCCAGCGACAAGCCCAGCAACGGCGCAGCAGCGGCCAGGCCTCCCACAGGCGAGCCTTTCTTCAAGCCAAAGCCGAAGCCTTTGAACAAGTCGCCAAAGCCAGAAAAGAGCTGCCCAAAAAAGCTTTGCCGCCCAGACCCTCCAATGCCAATCGCAGTCTGAATGCCGTTGGCCGTCGTGGGGACAATGTTGTTAATCACCGGCAATCCGCCAATGTTGCTGATCGAAGGCGCAACGCCAACGCCACTGCCCAGCCCAAACGCCCCGGCGATGTTGCCCAGGTTGAACCCGCCGCCCGCGCCAGGGTTGAAGCCTGGCGTGCGGAAGCCGCCGCCATTGCCACCACCACCGAAGCTGAACCCGCCGCCACCACCACCATTGCCGCCGCCAAACAGCAGGCCCAGCAATCCCCCGGAACGAGTCCCAAACTGACCGCCCGCGCCGCGCGTTTGCCCCCCAAATAGCCTTGTGCGCAAAGCCTCAAAAACGTTTTGGGTGAAAGCTCCCAGAATGTCTTTGGCGATCCCGCCAAATATGCCCAGCTTCGACGTCAGCTTGTCTATGCCGCGAGAAACAAACCCAGAAAATCGCTCAAAGAGTCCTTTGAATGCTTGCTCCAACGGGTTGATCTCTTCGCGCAGGCTCGCTGTCGCATCGCCGAATTCGCGCATCGCGCGTGTGGCGGGAGCCAACGCTGGGGGAATTGCGTCAGCCCCATCGGTGATGTCGGCGAATATGCGATCTGGGGCCGTGATGGTTGCGGCATCTGTGTTTGGCCGCAGCAGTGCCAGCGCCTCCCCAGTGAAACCTTCGGGGAGGCTGTCCGGGGTAACCAATGAGCGAATGGCGGACTGCGCTGCTCTGCGTCTCGACTGGATGCCGAGGATAAAGCCGTCGCCGACGTTCTGCCCAATCAACTCAAAAACTTTTGACGGGGATTGAATGCCAAGCACGGCTTTCGCCGCACTGATGCCACCGGTCACCAGCCCTTTGACTGAGCTGTAAAACTCATTGGCTTTGCTCTTGATGCCTGCAACGATACCTGCAACGATGTTGGTCCCGACTGTTAGCAGCCCCGCACGTAAGGTGTCACCCAATTGAGCCAGCGCACCAAATGCCAGCTTGATCGTGGCAACAACCCGCTCGCCCATGCTTCTTAAGATCGCCAGCACCGCCGAAACACTGCGCGTGACAATACTCGCAAATGTGTCCCAGGCCCCTGTCCAGTCCCCATTGATTACTTGCGCAGCAATCTTGATGACACTCAGGATATTCTGAATTGATGTGCCAATCGTGACCTTGATGATTTCCCAAGTGGATTTGACGATGGTTGTGATCTCATCGCCATTTTCACGCCAAAAGGCGCTAATCCCCGTTAACACGTTGTTGACGGCTTCTCGAAGGATGGGGAGGTTTTGCTGGAAGAACCCAACGATCGCCCCAAGCTGCTGTCTTGCAAACCCGACGATTTCATTGATGATCGGCATCGTGACATCGCGAATCCCGCCAAGATTCGTCGCCCAGGCAGCACCAATTGTGGCGACTGCTGCCGTGATAGCAGCAGCGGCAGCAGCAAACGGCGTACTGATAGCAGCAACTGCCGTCGCGACCCCGGCTATGGCCAACGTCAGCGGTCCAACGACGGCCAGGATGGCCGTGAATGCTGCTACGGTGTTGAATAAGACAGGGTTGGCATCAGCAAAGCGAGAAACTGTGTTGATCGCCTGTCCAAGAAAAGAGGCAATGGCTTTAGCGCCAGCTTCAAGTTGTGTTTTGAATCGCTCAAACAATTCAATCGCGCCGGTTTCGAGCTGCGATTTCAGCACCTGTAGCGCACCGCCCAGCCCACTCATGACAGCGCCAGCCAATCGAGCCGCTGCGCCGGCGCTCGTTACTGCGTCTTTCAGCTTGTCGAATTGCTCCACGCCGCCGCCAAAGACGATGAGCGCCGCTCGCATTGCGTCACTGCCAAAAATCGTGTTTGCAGCTTGCAGCTTTTGTTGGTCGTTCAGTTTTGCGAATGCGCCGGAGAATTGGTCTATCACCTCGCGCAAGGGGCGCAGTTTTCCGTCGGCTTCAAACGCATTGATCCCCAGTTCTTTCATCGCGGCTTTCGCCTTGTCGGTCGGAGCCGCCAATGCAGTAAATGCGGTCTTCAAGCTTGTGCCGGCGTCACTTCCCTTGATGCCGCTGTTGGCCATGATTCCGATGGCCGTGGTTAGGTCTTCGATGGGCACGCGCAGTGCTGCGGCAGAAGCCGAGGACTGCTGCATGGATTGGGCGACATCAGTGATTTCAGCCGACGAGGCATTGGCTGCGGCAGCCAACAAATCGGCCACACGCGTAGCGTCGCTGGCTTGCAGTTTGAATGCGTTGAGGGCGTTGGCGGTGATTTCCGCCGCGCGCGCAGCGTCAATTTGCGCGGCAGCAGACAGTAATAAGGTCCCGCGTGCAGCGTCCATCGCCTGCTGTGCGCTCAAGCCGGCCTTGGCAAGTTCAGTCATTGCGAGCGCAGCATCAGCGGCAGAAGTAGCTGGTAAACTTACATCCGCGCCAAGTTGCTTGGCCGCCTGCGAGGCGGCGTTCATCTGCTCCGCCGTCGCGGAGGTAACGGCGCCGAAAATGTTGAGGGATTTTTCGTATTCGATGCCGAGTTTGACGACTGTCGCGCCGAGCGCGGCCAGTGGCGTGGTAAGTCCGGCAGTGAGCGTCGTGCCAACTGCGCGTGCCTGTTCGCCAAATTTGCGCAGACTCAGGTGGCCTCGATCCAGCGGGGCAGTGGCTTCAAAAGCTCGCTGGAGTTGATTGGCAAGACGCTGTGTGTCGCGCTCAGCCTCGGCAGTGTCGAGTTCGACGATTATCTTTAGGGTTTCGGGCATTCTGCGACCTCGTTTGGCTGTTGAGGTCGCTATGCGCTGCTGGACAGCGTTGGCAGGTTTGGCTGGGCGTCACCTACCGCTTGCTCTGTTGAAAAAATTGTGTCGGCGTCGCCTTACTTCAGCAGGCCGGGAATAATAAATTCTTCAACCCGCTCTTGGGATTCGGGCGACAAAGAAATATCAGCCTCCGACATTGTAATGGCAACGCGCAATTTGGGGCGCTCACATTTCGGGCAAATCACTGGCGGACGTGAAGCATCCGCATCAGCGGCGGCGGCGCTTTCATAAAGAACCTCTTCGTCGCCGTGTTCGCACGCGTTGGCCTGCCGACGAAGCTCTGCGGCTTGTCGTCGAAGGCTTGTCGCCTTCGATTTTCCACCCATCGCCATATCTTTGAAAGTGCGGAATGCCCTTCCCTTTTTTCTCTTCATAATCTTTTTCCTTTCATGCACTTAGCCTCGCGCGCGCGCATGCATGTGCGCGAGACAGATGGAAAGCCCTTTGGCTCCCGATCAACCCTCAGATTGATGCTGATTGGGAAGGCGTTTTGCTGGTCATTCCGCGACTGATCTTCATCTCAATGAGTTTTTCATTGAGATGAAGAAGCACCTCCCGGCCATCTTCCGAAAATCGCCATTCGAGCAGCCCACGATGCTCAAGTTGATGGATTGCGCGCTCTCGCTCGCGGCGGCTGACTCCTAGCTCTTCCAGCCAATCCCGTGGAATGGCGAACCACCCACCCTGATGGGTAGCCTGGCAACTCTCTTTCAGTGCTTGATCCAAAGCCACGCCAGCCACCAATCCGCCCGCAATCGCACAAATGATCAGGCGGATCTCAAAATGCCCATCAGATTTCATGATCTTCCCTCCTGATCTTGGCTAAGGCGGTTTTTCACGATTGGCATTGACCCCAACGTCAAGATTTCATTTTGCCGGTTCAACTTGAATCTCCCTTCGCTGCATTGGCCCGATTTTGTGGCCCGATTTTTCTTATGCCGCCTCAGAATTGAGGCTTCGCTTTCCCCGTTAGCACTTCTCGCGTGCCTTATAGTTATAAAATCGGGACAATCGGGACAAAGCTTTTAACTTATTGATTTTATTGCGCTGAGCACTGGCCCGATTTTCAAAAACAGCGCAAAAAACGGGCCGGAAAATCGGGCCAGAAATTAGCCGTGTCCCGATTGTCCCGATTGTCCCGATTTTTTACCCTCAACAGAGCCGGAGAGCTTTTCGGCCTTCAAGTGCAGCACCCGAAGGCGTGTTTGGCCGATCTGCTTCCGAACCATTTGCCGGTCATCGCTGCCCACTGAAGCCAGCAATCCAGCCTCTTTCAGCCGTTTCCAGAGCGTTTTTGACGCGACCGTCACCCCCTCGCCGTTGCTTGCCATCGCCTGCACGCAGCGGTAAGCCGCGTCCGGCTGTAGGAACACGTCATCACCGTCGATCCAGCCGATCCGGTCGCCCTGGGCTTCGCCGTCGCGCCAGCCGCAAGCGTCCACCTGGTCAGCTTCGGGCTTGCCGCTGTCTGTCGCCGCCAAGTGGGCCCTGCCGCTGGCAAGTGCCGCTTGAAGCAATTCGATGAATCGCAGCGCGGGGTTTTCGCTCACTTGGTAGCCGTTTTGTGTGCGCCCGAAGGTG
>JAEUQO010000125.1 GCA_016789605.1 Acidobacteriota bacterium | reverse complement strand
ACGCCCAGCGGAGCGGAAAGCACGATCAAAGGTTGTGACGGACACGGCACGCTCAACGCGCACATTGTCGCCGGATTCGTGCCAACGGGTGCGCCGTTCAACGCCTTTCCGCACGCAGACGCCAGCGGATTTCGCTTCGGGTTGGGCATCGCGCCGTTTGTCAAAGTTGGCGCGTCAGTCATTTTTGACAACGGCGGCGGCCTGTTTGGCGATTACACGTTTCCTGACTTTATCGAACTGGAATCGCGCGCCTATCAGGATGGCGCGCGCATTTCGTCCAACAGTTGGGGATCCAATGCGACCGGCGATTACAACATTGACGCCCAGGCTTACGATTATTTGACGCGTGATGCGCAGCCGGACGGCGCGGCGGCGACAGCGCCGGGCAATCAGGAAATGGTGCTGATCTTTGCCGCAGGCAATGACGGGCCACTGGCGCAAAGCGTTGGCGCTCCGGGCACGGGCAAAAACGTCTTGACCGTTGGCGCATCAGAAAGCGTGCACGCGTTTGGCGGCCCGGACAAATGCACCACGACAGATGGCGAAGCCGACAGCGCACACGATATGACGACGTTTTCGAGCCGGGGGCCAACCGCCGACGGACGTCACAAACCCGATCTGGTCGCGCCCGGCACACACATCACTGGGGGCGTCGTTCAAATTGCCAATCCGCCCGCGAATGGTCAGGCCGATGCCTGTTTCAATGCCGCAGGCGTTTGCGGCGGCCCGTCAACGTCCCGCAATTTCTTTCCGCCCGGACAGCAGTTTTACACGGCTTCGACCGGCACCAGTCACTCGACGCCCGCCGTCGCCGGAGCCGCCGCCCTGTTGCGACAACGCTTTCTGAATGACGGCCTGCCTGTTCCTTCACCGGCAATGACCAAGGCAGTGCTGATGAATTCCGCCCGCTATCTGACCGGCGCAAACGCCAATGACGCGCTGTGGTCGCACGCGCAAGGTTTGGGCGCAATCCATCTGCAAACGACGTTTGGAATGTTTTCCACGCCGACGCTGTTTCGTGACCAGGAAGCGATTGACCTTTTCACGGCAACGGGACAGGTGCGCACGATCAATGGAACCATTCACGATCCGGGGAAACCATTGCGCATAACCTTGGCCTGGACCGATGCGCCCGGGTCAACCGCCAGCGCCGCCTGGGTCAACAATCTCGATCTGGAAGTCACGGTTGGCGGGCAAACCTATCGCGGCAACGTGTTCGGCGGTGCGCTCTCAACCACCGGCGGCGCGTTCGACACGAAAAACAATGTCGAGAGCATCTTGCTGCCCGCGGGGTTGTCCGGCGCGTTTACCATTCGCATCATCGCCGCCAACATCGCCGGAGACGGCGTCCCCAACAATGCGACGACGCTTGATCAGGATTTCGCGCTGGTCGTGTTCAACATGACCGAAGCCGTGCAACCGCTCATCGGCGCGGCAAGCGGTTCGCTGGCCAACGAAACCTGTGCGCCAGCCAACAACGCCATTGATCCGGGCGAACAGGTCACCGTCAATTTGTCGCTGCAAAACATCGGGCGCGCACCGACAACGAATCTGGTAGCGACACTGCTGGCGTCAGGCGGCGTCACGCAACCGGGCGCGGCACAAAACTTTGGCGCAGTGCCTGCGCATAGCACAGCCGTTAGTCGCCCGTTCACCTTTCGCGCGGCAGGCGTTTGCGGCGGCAGCATCACGGCCATGCTGCAACTGCAAGATGGCGCAACCAACCTCGGCACTGTCAGCTATCAATTCAAACTAGGGGCAACGGCAACCGTAACAAGCACGCTCACCAATACGACCAACATCAGCATTCCTTTGAGCGGTCCGGCGGCGGTGTATCCATCGAGCGTGAGTGTCAGCGGATTGAGCGGCGTCATCAGTCGCGTCAGCGTCACCCTGACCAACCTGAATCACACCAATCCGGACGATCTGGACATCATGCTGATCGCGCCGAGCGGGCAAAAAGTGTTGCTGATGTCGGATTGCGGCGGCGGCGGCGATTTGGTGAATACGACGCTGACGTTCAGCGATGGCGCAACGGCGCTGCCGAATACCGCGCAAATCACCACCGGAACGTACAGCCCGACGAATTTCGGCATCGGCGATTCATTTGCACAGCCTGCGCCGCCCGGTCAGCCACCCGACCCGCAGCAAATGAGTGCGTTCAACGGCGGAACGCCCAATGGCACCTGGAGTCTGTATCTTGTGGATGACCTGACCAGTAACGCAGGAAGCCTGGCTGGTGGTTGGAGTTTGACCATCACGACCGAGGAGCCGCGTTGTTGCGCGTCAATTCCCTGTTCGTTGACGTTGGCTCCGGCAACGATCGCCAGCGGCGCAGTGAGCACGCCATACAGTCAGCCCTTTACCACTACGGGCGGAAGCGGCGCAGTAACGTTCAGTCTGACCGGCGCCTTACCCAACGGCATCAGCTTCAACAATGGCGTGCTGGCCGGAACGCCGACGCAAGGCGGCAACTTCCCCATCTCAATTACTGCCACCGATGCGCAGGGTTGCGTCAGCGGCAACAGCTTTACGCTCGCGATTGCCTGCCCGTCGCTGTCGTTGCAACCGGTCGCATTGCCGGACGGCACAATCGGAACAGCGTACAACCAAATGCTTTCGGCCTTGCCTGCGGGCGGCAATTACAGCTTTGCGGTCAGCAGCGGCGCATTGCCTGCGGGCGTAACTCTCAACAATGCGACCGGCGCACTAACGGGTACGCCGACAGCGCTGGGCAGCTACAATTTCAGCATCACCGCCACGGGGTTCGGCAATTGCACTGTCACGCAAAATTACCAGGTCGTCATTACCTGCCCGACGGCAACAATCAGTCCGGCGACGCTGCCCTCGGCGACCATCAATTTGAGTTACAACCAAAGCTTCACGGTGACAGGTCTGAGCGGAACACCGACCTTCGGCCTTAGCGGTGCGCTGCCCGCAGGCGTATCGCTGACGTCCGGCGGCGTGTTGTCTGGCCTGCCAACGCAAGGCGGCGTTTTCAACTTCATCATCACCGCGATGAACAGCAACGGCTGTGCGGCCATGCGTGAATACAATCTGACGGTCAATTCTCCGCTGGGAATCACGACAGCCTCGTTGCCGTCAGCGCGGCGTAACGTCGTGTACTCACAAACGCTCAGCGCCAGCGGCGGCGCACAGCCTTACACCTGGAGCCTGGCCAGCGGCGGATTGCCTGCGGGGGTCAGTTTGCAACCCGATGGTGTGCTCAGCGGCACGCCGACAGCGCTCGGCGCATTCAACCTTGTGGTGCAGGTTACCGATGCCAATTTGCTGGTTACGCAAAGGCCGCTGACCTTGCAGGTGCGTGCGCATTCAACCAGCGCGGATTTCGACGGCGACGGACGCACCGATTTTTCTGTCTGGCGCGGATGGCAAAGTGAATGGCGCGTGTTGCGCAGCGCCACCGGCACAACACAAACCACGCTCTGGGGAGCGAGTTATGCGCCGTACAACGACATTCCCGTGCCGGGTGATTACGACGGCGACGGCAAAACCGATATTGCCGTCTGGCGTCCGGCCGGCGGCGGCTGGTTCATCATCCGCAGTGCGGACGGCAGCCAATTCACACAATTTCATGGACAGCCAGGCGACACGCCCGTGCCGGGCGATTATGACGGCGACGGTAAAACCGATCTGGCCGTCTGGCGCGGCAACACAACGCAATGGCTGATTTTGCAAAGCGGCAACGGCACGTTGCGTCAGGTGAACTGGGGCGCCAGCTTTGCGCCGTATTTCGATGTGCCGGTGCCGGGCGATTACGATGGGGACGGCAAAACCGACATCGCCGTCTGGCGCGGCAATGCCACGCAATGGTTCATCCTGCGCAGTTCGGATAACACCACCCAACAGACAAGCTGGGGCGCGGGCTATGCGCCGTATTTCGATGTGCCAGTGCCGGGCGATTATGACGGCGACGGCAAAACCGATCTGGCCGTCTGGCGTGGCAATGCCACGCGCTGGTTCATACGACGCAGCTCAGACGGCGCAACCAGTGAAATCATCTGGGGAGCCAGCTTCGCGCCGTATTTTGATATACCTGTGCCGGGCGATTATGACGGGGACGGAAAAACAGATGTGGCTGTCTGGCGACCAGGAGCAGGAACCTGGTTTGTGCTTCGCAGTCAGGATGGCGGGATTCTGACGCAGCCACACGGACAAAACGGGGATACGCCTATGCCGGGCGCTCCCCGTTGAGCAATGCGACGCTGATTTTGTAACGTCACCAACGTTTGACGATGATGTCAGGGCCGACCAGATGTCCGCCGCCGTCCATGTTGTCAAACACGTGATAGAAATGCGCGGCATACCACATCACGACATCCTGCCCGTTCAGCGATTCGCCGTTGACGAACTGATCCAGGTTGGCTTCGGTGTTGCTGCCGGTGGAATTCTGCCCGTCGTCCAATTCCGTACTGCGATAGCGCAAAAACCAGGCATCGCCGCGGGCATACACATCCGCCGTACTATCTTCGTGACCGGGTTCGATCATGATCTGCTCGCCGCTGACGATGTTTTCCAGCAACCAATGCCGATCACGCACATAATCGCGATAACGTTTGGCTTCGGTCAAAATCGGTGAGGCAAATGAGCGCGTGGCCAGTTCGGTAAAGCGGTTTTTGCCTGGCGTGCCCAAATCAAAATCAAAGCGAAAGTACGCGTGGTGATTGTGCGCGTTGCAAACGCAGGAGTTGTTCACGCCGTCAAAGCCAAAGCGCGCGCGAATCACACCGTCCATCGTGAATTCCCAGCGGCTGATGTAACGATACCAACCAGCTTCCAATTCACTGACCAGCATCACGTCATTACGCGGAGTTTGATAAATCGCCACGCCGCGATAATTGCCGGTGTCTGAACCAGCTTCCATCATGGTTTGCGGCGCTTCCGTGCAAACACGCACCCCCGGCGCGACGTCTGTGCCGTTGGCGATAAATGAACCTTCCTGCCATTGCCAGTCGCGGTATGGCCCACACGCATTGTTGATGTAATTGACGTTGAGAATCGGCACGTGCGCCCGTTTCATAATCAGCTTGCCGCGATAATAAATGTCGCGCAGCTCTACAGCCGACGAGCGCGTCCCCGACGACACCGACGGACGAATCACCAACATCCGCCAGACTTCCTGAGAATTTTGCGCAATCGTCAAATTGTATTGTCCGGCAGTGCCACGTGGTGTGGTGCCCTGTCCTGCGCCGGGCACGCCGCACAAGGTTTGGTCTGCGGCAGAAGTGATCGGCGCACCGGTTTTGAAGGTCGAAACCGTCTCGCGAATCATGTTCACGGCGACGATCTGGTTAGGACGGTCAGGGTCAGCCGTAAACAAGCCGACGGCCAGTGTGCGCTCAGCCGTGGCGCTTTCGCCGATGATCGGCGGCATCGGACGATAGGGAACCGTTGTTCCAGCGCGCAATCCCGGCCCGAAGACCGGATGTCGTTTCAACTGCTCGACCGCCGCGTCGAACTCTTCGTGACTGGGCAACGGTTGCACTGTGCCTAACGTCACGGTCGTTTCGCTGGTGTCGGTCAACCCGCTTTCGACCAACAAGGAACGATTGTTGGTGTAATCGTAAAACGTAACGCGAAAGCGCTGTTGGCTGGTGTATGGCTTTAGCTCCAGCAGTTCGCTTTCCAGTTGGCGGGTTTGATTCCCTTGCAAGTACTTGGCGACCGTCGGATGCGCTTTGACCGCCTTGATGGCAGATTCAAGCTGTGCCTGACTAGGGCCGACAGGCGTGACCGTGACCGTCACTGTCCCTTGTTTGCTGCTGGCGTCAGTGGCCAGCCCGGCGGTCAGCAACATCCCCAGTCCGACGGTAAACAACACCGACCACAAGAACACTCTACGTCGCATGAATTTCTCCTTTTTCAGTCGTGACCTGAAACGGCACTCTCGCCTGCCCGACAATTCCCAACGCTATCGCCGCCAATCTGTGGGACGGAGAGGGCACATTCATCTCATTTGAGAACGGATTTCGTGAAAGCTTAAGCCGACCGCAAACGCCGTGTTTGCGCGCCGAACCAGGTTTCTCTTTGGCATTTGTTTGGTTTGCAGAAATACGCTGTCGCGTCGCAGGCGCGTTGCCGCCGGTGAGAAGCGCCCGAAGCTTGAGCGGTATGAACCGGGCAAGGAAGTAACATAGCGTTTGCGAACCGGTCAAGGCATTTGCCGGAAGGCCTTGGGCACAAGCTTTCTACTTGCGGCCAGTGGCGGCGCTCACTACAATCCGTTCGTCTTTTCCTTGTGCGAAAAACTCTAACAAAACGCTGTATCCGGCACGCCGCAGCCTGACGATGGGCAGGCGGTGAAACAATCCGACAATTTCGACTCAACACCCCTTAGGAACTGATTTGTGATCACCATGAACTACATCGCCAAACGTTCACTGCTTGCCTTCTGTTTGCTGTGCGTCGTCACGTGGATTGTCGTGCGTGTGGCTGACGTCCAGGGCAAAGATGTTGTGGCTGTCGTCAGCAACACAACCGACAACGACAACAAGACTGTCACCGACAGCAGCGCCAAACGTGCGCAAACACCAACCTTCAGCAAGGAAGTCGTGCGTGTGCTGCAAAAGAATTGTCAGAGCTGTCACCATCCGGGTGACATCGCGCCGTTTTCGCTGATGACCTATCAAGAAGCGCGCCCCTGGGCCAAAGCCATTCGCGAACAGGTGTTGACGCAAAAGATGCCGCCCTGGAAACCGGTTCCCGGTTGTGGCGACTTTCGCGATGCGCGCGCGCTGACGCAGGAAGAAATCAACACCCTCGTGAACTGGGTGGACAGTGGCGCGCCCGAAGGCAATTCCGCCGATTTACCCGCGCCACTGGTTTTCCCTGACGGCTGGTCGCAAGGCGAACCGGATTTCATCGCCACGCCGGAAACCAGTTACACCCCGCCGCAAGGCAAAGATACCTATCGTTGTTTCAGCGTGCCGACCGCATCACTGCGCGGAGACCGATACATTCAAGGCTTGGACGTACGCCCCGGCAATCGTCGCATCGTGCATCACGTGATTGCCTATGCCGATCCGCAAGGTCAATCCGTCGCGCTCGACGCCAAAGACCCAGGCCCGGGCTATAACTGCACCACCACGGGCCCAGGCTTTCCGATTTCGTTCAGCGTCAATGATCTGTTGTCTGGCAAAGCCGTGATGCTGGGCGGCTGGGCCCCCGGTTCGCGCGGCTATTTTTCGCCGGAAGGCGTCGGCATCAAATTGCCCGGCAATGCGCCTGACCGCGTGGTCGTGCAAGTGCACTATCACCCGACCGATGGGCCGGAGGCCGATCTGACGTCCGTCGGGTTTTATTTCGCGCGCAAACCTGTGCTCAAAGCGATGATGCTGTTGCCGCTGGTCAACACGACATTTTCCATTCCGCCCGGCGCGAAAAACCACGAAGTCACCCAGACGTTTGACGTGCCCAGTTTGCTCTCCGGCAAAATCATCGGCATCACGCCGCACATGCATTTGCTGGGCAAACAAATCAAAGTCGAGATGACGCGCCCCGGCGAAGCCGCGCAGTGTCTGGTCAATATCCCCAGTTGGGATTTCAACTGGCAGGGCTCGTATCTCTATCAAAATCCAATCGCCGCGCCGGGCGGCAGTCGTTTGAAACTGACCTGCGTCTTCGACAATTCCAGCGACAATCCCTACAACCCGAGCAAACCGCCGATCACCGTGCGCTGGGGCGAAGAAACCACCGACGAAATGGCGCTGGCCTTTATCGCCTCGACGGTAGACGCGTTTTCGCTCACGCCTTCGACGCCGCAACTGGCCTCAGCGACGGTCAATGCCCAAGGCCAATTGGCGGTCAGCGGCACGGGCTTTTTGCCGGGCGCGGACATTGAAATCAATGGACGCACATTGCGGGATACGGCAGCAAGCGGAAGCGGTCTGGTGTCGTCTGAACTATGGAAAGTGTTGGCTGAGCCCGGCAAGGAAGCCAGCGTGACGGTGCTGAATCCCGACGGCGTGCGCACGGCTGCCGTCAAATTCACGCGCACAGGCACCGCCAAATCGCTGGCCACCGTTTCGGCGGCGAGCTTTGCGGCTGACGCCCTCGCGCCCGAAGCCATCGTCGCGGCTTTTGGCACCGGCCTGGCCACCGCCGTTCAGGTCGCCAATTCCACACCATTGCCAACGCAATTGGCGGGCACCAGCGTACGCGTCAACGGCGTGCTGGCCCCGCTCTTTTTTGTTGCGCCAACACAAGTCAACTTTCTGATTCCGGGGGGCACCACCACTGGCAGCGCCGTGATCGAAATTTTATCGGGTGACACCACGCTTTCGCGCGGCACGGTCACCTTGGCCGCCACTGCACCGAGCCTTTTCACAGCCAACGCCAGCGGCGCAGGCGCACCCGCCGCCGTCGTGACCAAAGACGGTGTGAACTATTCGCCCGCCGGGAACGTGGACGGCACGCCGAATGTGCTTGATGTTGGCGATTATCTGGTGCTGTTTGGCTCGGGATTGCGCCGCGCCTCAACCACGGCAATGCGCATCACCATCGGCGGCAAGGATGCGCCAGTGCTGTTCAATGGCGCACAAGGCGGTTACGCCGGACTGGATCAGATCAACACGCAAATTCCCACGGGCATTTCGGGCGTAGTTGACGTGATCGTTTCCATCAATGGCAAAGCAGCCAACACCGTTAAGGTTCGGGTTCGCTAAACCAACCGGTTCTAGATCGTTTTTCAATTCGCTTTACGGATTGGCCACAGAGCCACGGAGGCTCAGAGAAATACTTAGAAACCTCTGTGGCTCTGTGCCTCTGTGGCAAAACCCGTACGCCAAAATGAAATCTGATCTAATTCAAAAAAGATCGAGGCGGCGTCCATCATCGTTGAACGCCGCCTCTATCTTTTTACAGTTGTACATAATTGTGTGATTGCGTCGGTGAGATTGCCTGCATACACTGTTGTTGCCCCTCCAACCAGCTTCGTTCTTCTCCCAGACAGCCCCAACATTTCCGTTTGCCAGTTTGCCAATTCGGAGGTTTGAAAGATGAAAAGGTCGTTGTTTAGCCTGCTTCTTTTTCTTTGCCTGACGCCCACCATTTGGGCGCAGGAACGTGGCCGAGTGCTGGATTTCGTAACTGGCCAGGGAGTGCCCGGCGTTGCGGTCACCGCCACCAAAAGCTGCACCAATCCGTTCGGCCAGACAACCACATTTATCAATGCGACGTTGACCGACGCAGACGGCAGATATTCTGTTTCGTATCCGATTGGCAGTTCGGGCTCTTCCTGTCTGACTTCGACCTTGGGGCTTTCCGTTAGCAAAACGGGCTACACCTTGCTTTCGCGCAAAGCCAACAGCGAGGGCGGCAATTTTGTCGCGCTCAGCGATTCCCTGCCGCGCTGGCAACAAGTCTCTGCCGCCAGTTATGGCCCGGCAGCGACCAGCGACATGATTGCCGCCGGATTTGGCACTGATCTGGCCACGCAAACCGAAAGCGCGACATCCGTGCCGTTGCCGACAACGCTGGCTGGCAAAACCGTCCGCATACAGGATTTCACTGGCACGGAGCGCACGGCGCAGTTGCTGTTTGCCTCACCGTCACAAATCAACTTCATCATGCCAGCCGACCTGGAAGCAGGCGCAGCGATTGTTTCACTCAACGACGACAAAGGACTGACGCGGGTGGGAATCGTCACAGTACAGAAATTCGTGCCCGGCATTTTCACCGCCAACGCCGACGGCAAAGGCGTCGCCGCAGCCGTCATCGTGCGCGTGCTGAAAAATGGTCAGCAGCGTTACGAAGCCGTCGCACGCTATGACGACTCAGCGCAACGCTGGCTGCCCGTTCCCATCGCCTTCACGCCGGAAACCGAACGAATCGTGCTGGTGCTGTTTGGCACAGGTTGGCGACAGGTGGCGTCGCCGCAAGAAGTAGGAATAGATTTTATCGCCGCAGACGAACGCGAGACGCCCGGCCCGAAACGACTCACCGTCGCGGAATATGCGGGCAAACAACCGAGCATTCCGGGCCTGGATCAAATCAATGTCGAATTGCCGCGCAGCTTGATCGGAAAAGGCGAAACCGACGTATTGGTCACGATCAGCGGCAACCCGCATTTCGGCTTTGGATTCAACGCGAACCGCGTGCAGATTTCCGTGCAATAACCAAATCGGCACGCGGCATTCGTCATTGCCATCAAAACGAATTTTTGATGTTCGACGCGTCTACCTCATCGCTCAGGGTGTTGATCGCTTTCAATTGTCCGCCGCTGAATTCAAACACCTTCCACAACGTTCCGTTGCCTGCGGGTGCGGTGAATGACTGCACCTGCTGGCTGCCGTTATAGACGCGCACCGTCACGCCGGATTGCGAAAGCGCCGCATTGCCGGTTTTGTCGCGGTCGGTGTAATTGTGCACCGAAAAGCGAAACGCGCCGTTGGCGTTCGGCGTGAACGTCAGCGTTTCGGGGCCGGGGCTGCCGCTGTCTACGTTGAGTTGCGTGGTAATCGGCGACAACAAATCGTCAGGTTCCAACCACCAAACATGAAAGCGCGCCGTCCCTGTCGCCGGGCCGGTCATATGGGCGTCCAGATCAACGGCGCTATGCCAGGTGACGATGACGCGATATTGTCCGGCGCTGAGCGGAGCCGTCAGCGCAAACACAGCCGTTTGCGTTTGCCCGCCGGTCAACGTGGCTGATTGCGAAACGCTGATAAAACTGTTGGCCGCCGCTGACAGCGTATAACCGCCCGGATTCACAACGTACAAACTGTATTTGCCTGCGGCGTCGGTGATGGCGGTGCGCGTTTTGCCTGTGCCGGTCGGTTGCAACGTAACGTTCGCGCCAGCCAGGCCAGCGCCCGTCACCGCGTTCAAGACCGATCCTGTCACGGCGGCAAATTCGTTTTTGTTGGCAACAGCCAAAGTCGTTTGTGTGCCTTGTTTGCCTTTCAGGCTGATGAGCAGCGGCGTATTGCTGTTGGTCGGCAAACTCGCGGGAATCACCACATTGAGTTGCCACAATCCGACAAAGCCCGGGGCCAACCCACTGAATTGCACTTCGGCGGAAATGCCGCCGATGGTCACGGTCGTTGCGCTGGTCGCTTGTGCCAACGGACCGCCCGGCGCCACCTGTCCATCAGCCACCAACGGATTGGTATTGCCGATACCTGTGGCATAAATCACCACGACATTGCCGCCCGCTTCAGGCCGCGAACTGGGCAGCCGATCAAACTCCGCATTGCGCGACAAATCGGAATTCAGCGCCACGGCTTGATTGCGGCCTGACAAATCCAGCGTGAAAACGCCCGGAGCCGCTTCGGCGACGGTGGCTGATCCGGTAGCGACCGGCGATGCAGCCCCGCTGTTGAAGACTTGTATGTTCGCAGTGCCGACATTGACGCCGCTCGGCACTTGCAGGTTGATTTGATTGGGCGAGACGAAAAAGAGCGGCGCATCCAGACTGTTGATTTTCACTGTGACGCCCGCCAGTGTTTTGGGCAACGGCACGCTGGTGGCGATTTGCGTTTGCGCTGCCAGTCCGCTGCCAAACAACGCCGCAATCGAACCGGGCGCAACCGTCGCATCATAGCTGGCGGCATTGACCAAAGCGGCTTGCGCGACTTCGCGCGCGTGTGCCGCTGGCCACGCCTGCCACCCCAGCCCCAGACCAAGCACAAGCAACGCAAACCAACAGCGAATCCCAGGTAAAGACGAATGGCATCTCATGATGACGACTCCTGACCGACAGCGCAGCCATCCTGCCTGCGAGCGAAGGCAGAGACAGTCACCGGGCGATGTGACGATCCGGCAACTGAAGCTTCAGCAAACAAGATGACTGCGCTCCCGGCGATCAGCTCAAAAATCCGAGCCGATTAAAGTTGCCACGCAGCACTTGGGCGGCTTCGCTGCCCGAATTGCCAAACCAGTCCTGCATGACCGTGGTGTAAACGTCGCGGAAATCAAGCGCGTGTTTCAGATTCCCGCTTTGCAGATCCGTCAAATTCGGATCCGGGCCGTAAACGCCGCCTTTGACCTTTCCGCCAAACAGGTAAAAGTTATTGGCCGCACCGTGATCCGTGCCGTCACTGGCGTTGTCGGCCACGCGGCGACCAAATTCAGACCAGAGCAAAACCAGCGTCCGGTCAAAAATCCCCTGCGCGATCAAATCGTCATAAAACGCCTTCAGCCCTTCGCCGAGCGTTTTGAGCAACGTCGGGTGATCGGTTTTCTGATTGGCGTGCGTGTCGTATCCGCCTTGCGAGATGTAATACACCCGCGCGCCTAAATTCGGCGCCGAAGACGCCGCTAATTTGGCGATCAGTTTCAACCCGCCGGCAAAGTTTGTCGCCGGATACGTCACGCTGCTGCGATAGGCTGACACCGCCTGGGCGACAGAATCGGCGCTATCGAGCGCATCCGTTTCAACCGTCCGGGTCAATTGCACATACGGTTTGCTCGAAGTCGTTTCGAGCAATGCGCGCATCGCCGCCAGTTGGTTGTTGCGATCGCCCGTGAAGCGCGGATCGGTGTTGAAGGCATAGCCCGACACATTGCCTTGCGTGTCGGCATTGATGCCCGACACTTTTGCGCCCGGCGCAGCCAGCACCGAATTCACACCGCCCACGCCAACCAGGTCGAGCGGATTGGCGCGATTGCCAAACAACGCGGCGTGACGGCCAATCCAACCGGCCTGGCTGGTCACGGTGGTGGCCGTATCCGCCAACCGGTAAATCGTGCGTGAACCGTCGTGCGACAAATTCGGATTGGGATAATGCGCCGATTGTACGACCGCAAACTTGCCCGCATCGGCAATCGGTTTGACCGCGCTAAATAGCGGCGACAATCCCATCGTCGTCGAACCGTACAGCGGCAACACCTGCTCTTTGGCAATGGCCAGCCGCGACCGAAAGCTTTTGTAAATGTCGTATTGTTGCAACGGCACAATCGTGTTGAGCGGATCGTTGCCGCCCGCCAATTCCACGATGACCAAAATCTTGTTGTCGGCCACCAGCGCATCGCGCAAGGCTTCGACCACGGTGACGCCTTTGGCCTGGCGCTCAAACAGCGGCAACATCACCGCCGCGGCACTGCTTTTGATGAAATCTCGTCTCGTCGTTTTCGCCATAAATCCTCCGCGCGGCGCTTAATAGCTTTGGGCTTCCGGGCAAGACAGCAGCAGGTGAATCAACCCGCCGATTTTTTTGTCTTTCGTTTGCGCGTCGAGCGTAAAAGCGCCGATGCGGCCCTGATCGTCTTTTTTCAGGTAGTCAACTAAAGCTTGCCGCGCCGCAGCCGAAAGTGGCGTTTGCACCAGCAAGCTGATGAAATAGTCCACCACCTGTTCCGCCGTCGCGTTGGCCCCCAAGCCTGCCGTCGCCAACACCGTATCAATATTCAATCCCGTGTTGGGCGGCGGGAACCGTTGCACGACCAATTGATTGGCCCAGTTTGCGCGGGCAAACAACTGTGAAGTGGTCAGCCATTCTTCGCGGCCCGGCCAGCCAAATACGTCGGGCGGATTGAGCAACATCATGCCCATCGCGCCGATGGTTGTCGGTTGCGGCACGTTGAACCCGCCAAATCCGCCGCCGTACAGTCCGACGGTGTTGATGCGCGCTTGTAACAACCGCACCGCGTTGACCACGTAATAGACCGGCCATTTCACCAGACTGTGCCTCGCCTGTTCGCTGTAAAACTCTTTCACGTTCAGGAACAGATCGCGCAACATCGCTTTTACATCGAAGTCCGTACGCTTGGCGACGTCGGCCAGATGTTCGACAACGTGCGCTTCCGGGTTTTCATAGGCGAAATGTTCAAAGAGCTTTTTGCCGAGCATACGCGCGGCATAGGTGCGTTGCGGTTCGGTGTCGAGCACCAAATCTACAATGTCGTCACCGTTGAAATTGCGCTGAATGCCGAACACAGTTTTGTCGCCGTAATCGTGCCGCTGGGCCGCCAATGAACCATCTGGCGTGGCAGGCGGGACCAACACAACTTGCGCCGGATCGGTAAGCGGGCCGTTTTGCTCGTTCATCCGCTCCATATCTTGTCGCCGTTCAATCAGCCCCCAACCGGTAAACGCGCGCGCCGCCTGTTGCACATCGGGCTCGGTGTAAATGCCGTCGCGATAGGCATCCAGACCGAGCGAGAAAATCTCGAACAGTTCGCGCGCGTAATTTTCGTTCGGGCTGTCTTTGACGTTCAGGTAGTTATCCAGCCACCAAAGCATCGCCGGATCGCGATTGATCGCCTTGAGCAATGTGCGAAAGTTGGCCGTCGCCAACCGGCGAAAGGTCAGGTTTTGCCAGTATAGATATTTGTATCCGTTGGGCGCGCCGACTTTGCTGACCGCCGTCGCAAAATGGTCGTGCCAGAACACGACCATGCGTTCCTGCAAAGGCCGCCGCGTTTTGATCATGACGTCAAGCCACCACGAAGCCGTGTTTTCGATTTCGAGCAGCCGAATGTTGAATGTCCCGTCACGCGTGGTCGGCGTTGCGGGGATTTCAGGATTTTCTGGCGTCGTTTCGTAATTGAGCAGTTGCTCTACCGTGGCGACAAAACCTTGGCGCAACGCCTGGTTGATTTCATCCGGGCGCGCGCCAAATCCTGCGCGGCGCAGCAAATGCGCCATCTTTTCGTATTGCGTTGGCATCGCGACATCTCCTGTTGAGGGTTACCGTTGCCTGTCTCCGCTTACACAACGGCGAACTCCACCAGAATTGGGCAGCGATTGCCAGAGATTTTCTCCGTCAGCCGCCACAAACCGCCGTGTCAAAGAACCAAACGCCGCAAGCAATCACATCAAACAGCCCAGATTGCCGAAACTGCCGCCCAAAATTTGTGCGGCTTCGCCCTGCGAATTGCCAAACCAGCTTTCGATAATGGTTTGATACGTCGCGCGAAAATCCTGGCTGGCGGGCAGATTCCCGTTTTGCAAATTGGTCAGATTGGGGTTGGAGCCGTACACGCCGCCTTTGACGCGATTCCCCAGCAAGTAAATGTTGTTGGCTTGTCCGTGGTCGGTGCCGTCACTGGCGTTGTCGGCAACGCGGCGACCAAATTCAGACCAGACCATCATCAGAGTTTTGTCGGCGAGGTTATGCGCAACCAGATCGTCATAGAACGCCTTCAACCCTTCGGCCAAGGTGCGGTGCAACGCGGGTTGATCGTTGATCTGGTCGGCGTGCGTATCGTATCCACCCTGAGTGATGTAATAGACGCGTGTGCCCAGGTTCGGAGTCGTGGAACTGGCCAGTTTGGCAATCAGCTTCAAGCCATTGGCAAACGCCGTCGCCGGATAAGTAATAGAGCTTTGATAGGCAGCGGTTGCCGCCGCGACCTGATCGGCACTATCAAACGCGTCAATCGTCGTGGACTCGACCAGCTCTTGATACGGCAGCGTCGCCAGGGCGGCATCCATCACGCGCGCCGCCGCAATTTTGTTGTTGCGGTCACCGGCATACCGCGTGTCGGTCTGAAAGCTGTACCCGCTGGCGTTGCCGTTGGCATCCGCGCTGATGCCCGCGACTTTTGCGCCGGGCGCATACAGCGTGCGGCTGACGCCACCAATGCCAACCGTATCCAGCGCGTTGTTCCGATTGCCAAACAGCGCCGCATGACGACCAATCCAACCAAGTTGCGCGGTTGCGCTGGTGCCCGCCGGATCGCCCAGGTAATAGACCGTGCGCGAACCATCGTGCGACAAATTCGGGTTGGGATAATGGCACATCTGAACGACAGCCATTTTGCCAGCATCCGCCAGCGGTTTGAGCGCGCTCAGGTTCGGCGACAATCCCATCGTCGTCGAACCGTACAACGGCAAAACCTGGTCTTTGGGAATGGCGATGCGCGAACGAAAGCTGGCGTAAATGTCGTATTGTTGCAACGGCACAATCGTATTGAGCGGATCGTTGCCGCCCGCCAATTCAACAATCACCAAAATGCGGTCGTTGGCGACCAGTTCATCGCGCAACTGTTCGACCACGGTCGCGCCCATCGCCTGTCGCCAGCCAGGCTGAATCACCGGCAACATCACCCCTGAACTGACAGCGCCCGCGCCGGTTTTGATGAAGTCTCGTCTGGTAGTTTTCGACATAAGCTCCTCCGTCTTGCGGGATCAAAAGTTCTGCGCCTCGGGCCGCGCCAGCAACAGGTGAATCAGGCCGCGCACCTTTTTGTCTATGGTCGTGGCATCCAACGTGAAGCCGGTCACGACGCCAGCGTCATTCTTTTTCAGATAATCCACCAACGCCTGACGCACGGTCAGCGCCAATCGGCGCTGAATCAGCAAACTGACGAAATAATCCACGACTTGTTCGGCGGTGGTGGTGCTGCCCAAACCAGCGGTTTGCAACAACTGTTCGACGGGAATGCCGCGATTGCCGACGGTCGTGCTGCGGTTGGTGGCCAGCACATTGCCAAAAGCCGCGCGCGCCAACAGCCGCGAAGTCGTCACCCAGTCTTCTCCACCGGGCCAACCAAATACGTCCGGCGGATCAAACAGCCGCATGCCCATCGCCGTGGGATTCCCGATGCCTGCGCCTTGCCGTCCTTGTCCGACCAGGGTGTCGGGCGTGACTTCGGCTTGCAGCAAACGCACGGCGCTCACAGCGTAATAATTTGGGTCTTTGATCAGCGCGTGGAATGCCTTGTCGGAATAAAACTCTTTGGTATTGAGGAACAGATCACGCAGAAACGGTTTCAGGTTGAAATTGTGCCGCAACATTACGGCGGTCAGATGTTCGACCACCGCCGGTTCGGGATTCGCATAGGCAAAATACTCAAAGAGTTTTTTGCCCAGCATGCGTGCGGCATGCGTGCGCTGCGGTTCGTGATCGAGCACCAAATCCACGATGTCATCGCCATTGAAATTGCGCTGTACGCCAAACACCGTTTTGTCGCCGTAATCGTGATTGCGCGCGGCAATCGAGTTGTCGTTGTTTGTCGGAGGAATCGAAACCGCCTGCGCTGGGTCTGTCAGTGGGCCGTTCGGATTGGGATCGGTCGGACGGTCAGTGCCGCGACGTATCGTCCATCCTGTAAAAGCGCGCGCCGCTTGTTGCACATCGGGTTCGGTGTAACCGCCTGCGTTGAAAGCCTCCAGGCCCAACATGAAAATCTCGAACAGTTCGCGCGCGTAATTCTCGTTTGGACTGCCTTTGATGTTGAGGTAATTGTCCAACCACCAGAGCATCGCCGGATCGCGGTTCATTGCCTTGCACAGCACGCGAAAATCGCCGGTCGCGTATTGGCGTTCGGTCAGGTTTTGCCAGTACAGATATTTCAACCCGTTCGGCACGTTGACCTTGCTGATGCTGGTCGCAAAATGATCGTGCCAGAACATCACCATCCGTTCCCGCAACGGCCGTCTGGTTTTGATCATGATCGTGTACCACCAGGCCATGACGTTCGGGATGTCCAGAATTTCGATGTTGAATCCGCCGCCGCGCGTCGTGGGCAAAGCGGGAATGGTGGGGTCTTCAGAGACGTTGTCATAGTTGACCAATTCGTCAACCGTCGCCTCGAATCCTTTTCTCAGGTAGCTGTTGATTTCTTCGGGGCGCGCACCAAACGCTGCCCGCCGCAGCAAATGCGCCATCCGGTCGTATCTGCTCAATGGCATAAGGCTCCTCCACTCGTTACGCCGACCAGGATATCTGTCAGAATCAAGCCGCAGGCCGTTCTGCTCATTGCCTGTGCTGTGTTCTGGTTACCGCTTGAAAAGATTGGCTTTTGCCAGATTGCCGCGCCGGTAAACGCCGCGCGCGTTGTCTGTGTGGCGCGTGGGATGCGGGATTCACCATTGCGAGATGGCCATTGGAGCCAACCAAATGAGAAAAAGTTTGACTATTTTTTGACCGCGCAACAAACGGAGAAGCCAATCAGAACAGCAACAAAAACTTGAGGGCAGAAAAAGAGGATGACTCTTTTTCTGCCCTCGTTTTTGCCAGACGCTGTCTGGCATATATCCATCGGAATGTTTCAGCGTCGCGTGTTCTGCTGACGGCTGTTACGATTTAGATCGTTTTTCGATTCGCTTTACGGATTAGCCACAGAGTCACGGAGCCTCAGAGAAAGACTTGGAAACCTCTGTGGCTCTGTGCCTCTGTGGCAAAACCCGTACGCCAAAATGAAATCTGAT